>JAAKFL010000210.1 GCA_011065065.1 Chlamydiota bacterium
GTTTTGTAAAAATCGCCATCGAAAAACGAAAACCAATATCGTATGTTTTTCCTCAGTGGTGGCTTCCGGATGTGATTGAAGAGTGATGACGATGAATAAAAAACAGATGATCATAGCTTCCCTAATTTTCCTCTCAACATTTAGCAGATTATTTTCCGCTTGCTTTCCTCCTGTTCCTCAAAGTGAATTTTCCTTCTCGCAACCCCTTCCAACGCCAGATGAAGACATGATGACCGTGCTGGAAACTTGCGGGCCAATCATTCCGATCAATTTATCCGAAGTGATTCGAAATACGATCACCCTTCGTCCCCAGACTGGCATTCAAGTTGAAGATGTTACCATTCAGCGCGGGGTCGTTCAGCAAAACGCAGGCCCATTTGATTGGCTCACTGATTTGGAATTTTCGCAAAATAATCTGACTGATGTCTTTGTAATTGGTCTGCAATCAAACCTAGACGGGTCGATATCGAGAGGAATCTTGCAAGAATCAAAAAAATTCCGAACAGGAACTGAAGTCACATTAAGTTTTGAAGCTGACACCACTAATAATCCCTCAAGCATTCTCATTCCTACATTTAGCAATGCCATTATCAACTTTAGGGTCTTACAACCGGTATTACGAGGATTTCTCTATGGACAAGACACCATCACAGAACGGGCCAGCAAATATGAATTAAAAGCTGTCTACTATGATGCCCTGCATAACATTTCCGATTTGATCAGACAGTCACTGATCGCCTATTGGGATGTCGTCCGTTCACAAAAGGTTCTTAAAGTACTCAAGGAATCGGTGGAGAGTTTTGAAACCCTGGCAAACAAAACTCAAAGATTGATAGATGAAGACCAGCTCGCCCGCTCGGAGATTAACCAACCTCTCGCGCAACTTGCTGCAGAACAAATCAACCTGAAATTAGCGGAACAGCGACTTTACACAGATGTTCAGAATTTGAAATTTTCTATGGGAACAGTCGCCATCGATTGTTTTTCAGATAGTCTTCTTTATGCGGTGAATTCCTTTCCCAATGTCGAAGAGGACTTGGATGTCTGCAAAATCATGAAAACCCTAACTGGCTATGCCCTCAAACATCGCCTAGACAACCTGGCTTCTGAAATACGCATCGAAGAACTTGCTGTCCTGGTTAAAGGGGCCGAGAACCAGAGACTTCCCCGATTGGATTTTTTTTATGATTTTTTCTTGAGACAGATTAAAAGAGGTGAAGGCTCGCGCTATTTTTTCTCCAGCTATGATTTCCCAGACCCTCAAAGGGACAATGCCGTAGGCATTATCTTTTCTTATCCTCTTTGCAACAACGCAGCCCGCGGTCTTTACCGCAGTTTAAAAGCCGAATGGCGTCGCCAAATGCTAAGAACAGATGAACTGAGCCAGCAGATTGTGGCTGAAGTCATGGACGCTTGGATGAATCATATCCGTCTTCAGCAAGAGTTGAAAAGCGCCACAGAATCTGTCAATCGATTTCAACAGCTTGTTACTGATGAAAACAAGCGCTTAAGCGAAGGCATTGGGAGCTTGTTTAATCTCGTCGAATTTCAAACTCGGCTGACGCAGGCACAAACTCGTGAAATCAACATTAAAAGGGATCTTGGCGAAAATTTGGCTAACCTCCACTTTTTCACTGGCTCATTACTACGGCCGGGTAGCAACTTATGCTCAATCGACGTTGAAGATGTCACCGATATTCCATTCGTGGAGTGCTGTCGATGAAGCATTTCGCTAAAAAAGTGTATTGGGACATAGCCCAATCCTTAGGCCTTGCAAACAGAATCACAACACCGACAGTCTTGCAAATGGAAGCTGCGGAATGCGGCTCAGCATCACTCAATATCGTCCTTTCTTATTATAAAAAATATGTCCCGTCAGCTGAACTTCGCTACCAATGCGGCGTTTCGCGCAATGGTGTCAATGCATACAATATCTCCGAAGCCGCAAAATTTTACGGTCTGGATGGAGTCGGTTACTCTGCTGACGTCGAAGAAGTGAGAACAATGGTTAAAGCTCCCGCAATCTTGTGGTGGAAATTCAATCATTTTGTTGTTTTAGAGGGCTTTGTTGGAGACTCCGTTTATATCAATGATCCAGCCACCGGGCCACAGAAAGTCACAATTGAGGATTTCAAAAAGAACTACAGCCGCGTTGTGATTACATGCAATCGGGTCGAAGGTTTTAAGAAAGGAGGACAAAAGCCAAAATTTTTCCGTCCTCTTGCAGAAAGACTAAAAAAACTCAAAACAGTAGTCGCTTTATTAATTGTTTTGCAGCTTCTGTTAGTCATAGTTGGCATTTCTCAAGCAATTTTTGGCCAAATTTTTGTGGACCATTTTTTTTATGCTCGTATTCCTCCATGGGCCAGCACTTTTTTTTGGGGTTTTGCACTGCTGGTTTTGATTAATTTGGTAGCCCTGTGGTTAAGAGGACATATTCTTAACCGTGCTGGGAGAAAGATTACCATCTCGTTGTCTACTCGTTTTTTATGGCATGTGCTGAGGCTCCCCATCCCATTTTTCGAGCAACGCTTTGGTGGTGAAATCATCCGGCGGATGGGGATCAATACAAACGTCAGTGCCACCGTCGCCGGAGAAGTCGGCTCGATTGTTGTCAGCACTTGTGTTGTGATCCTATATGCTGTCGTCATTTATCAATATGATCCTTTGATGGCTTTTGCGGCAGTCGCGATCGTGGGAACGCAGCTTTTTTTGATTATTCTTTTGAATCGTCTCAGGATGAACGCCTATGCTCGCTCACAGCAAGACACAGCCCTTATGACTGGAGTGTCGATCGATACCATCATGAATATGGAATCGATGACATTATATGGGAGTGATCACTTTGGTTTTCAAAGAGTGATGAACAGCTTTGTCAAAATTCTGAACCGCTATCAGGTAATCGGAAGATTGGATGTCTTCCTGGGCGCAAGTTCTCAATTTTTAACACAACTTTCAGCAATAGCTGTGCTGATGATTGGGGGATGGCGCGTCATGTTTGGAGCGTTGACGGTAGGAATGCTTGTGACGTTGCAAGTCTTGATGAGTCGGATGATCGCTCCGTTGCAAAGACTGGCCTCAATCGCCCTTTTGATCCCCACACTTAAGATGGACTTGTTACGACTGGAAGATGTCTTGGACAATCCCATTGACCCCATCATTCAAAGAGCGGAAGCTGAAAAAGAATCGAAGCCAATAGATCAACCTCCGTTTTCCGAAGGGATTCGTTTAGA
>JAAKFL010000211.1 GCA_011065065.1 Chlamydiota bacterium
TGAACTTTTGTCAAAAGCGATCTGTTGTCGGTTCCATTCGCGATTGATATAAGTTAGGGTTTCGAGGTCGGGGTCACCATGAACCCATTTGGGTGCAATGGGGATATAGAGGCTCAGGTCAAGATTATTAAAATTTAAGGTGGCCACTTTGGGATCATCAGACTCAAACTGAAACGTGAAATGCTCATCATCCTGCTTAATCAGTTTAAGCTGACGGCCCGAGTAATTGCCGTATTGAAGACTTCGATCTGAGGGGTCTTCGGGATAATCGGAGCTCGTGACTTCTTCGATGGGAATGATCATAACATCATTTGCCTGGTACTTAGAGCTTAACCACCAGGTGGCACTGAAAGCTCCTAACACAACCAGGGAAATTATTATGGTGATGATCTTTCTCATAATTTAGATACTGAGGAATATCATAAAAAAAATAAAGCGAATCCCTAGTAATCAAAGCCACAAGGACATATAAACCCAAATGCCCCACAATACAGTCCATCTAAGATTGAAACTGGCTGAGTTGGCTCTCACCTTCTTCGCGGAGTCGATCCATAATAGCACTGGCCGTGCCCCGAGAAACTGGATTATGTCTTGGGATTGAAATGTGACGGCCGTTTGGGAACGTCATGATATGATGGTCACCTGATGTCCTTCTAAGAGACCCACCAAGGTCAACGGCAAGCCTTATGAATCTAATACATTTTACATTTTTGGGCCGCATCGTACTCATAGTTTCTAAAGCCCTTAAAAATTTCTTTGGAATCGAAGACTTCTTTTTATTTTTAATAACACTACGGGCAGTCAAGGTAGCCGCCACAACATTGGGATTTTTCCGAACTCTTTTCAGTGCACCTTTTAGGGATTTCTTTTTCCGACGTACAACAGGACGACGTATTTTTGGTTCCCTTAAGGGTTCTTGAGGAGTCTTGTCGATAGGAGAAGGGAGAGACTTTTTCCTTCGTCGTCGCTTTTTTCTTTTTTTAGGAGATTGACCATCCCCTTTTTGGGATTCAGTTTTTTTGCTTTCTTCTTTACTTACGGGTTTTTTGATATTTCTGTCACAACTTGTGTTGAGAACAGATTCATATTTCTCGACAAAACTTTTAAAATAATTTTTTGAATCTTTTAGTGCCGTGAGCATTCTGTATTCAGGACTATTTTTAATGATCGATTCGGAACCCTCTCCAAAATAGTTTCTATGCTTTCTTAAAAGTTCTCTTTCGTTACCAAACTCTTCAGGAAGAGAATCGAACTCGTTTTCTGAAATATCGACAGCATGTAGATGCTTAAGATTTCTAATTTCTGGTGGTAAGCTTTCCAATTGATTATTTCTCAATCCAAGTATTCTGAGATTTGTTAACTGGCCCACTTCAGAAGGAAGCGTGGTCAACTTATTTCCGGCAAGATCAAGTAATTCTAAACCTGTTAATTTTCCCACTTCAAGAGGAAGTTCACTGAATTTTCTGTTCACTAGAATTAACTCTTTGACAGAAGAAAACCGCCCCCAGTCAGCATCGCGAACCCTTCGAGCCAACTCTGGAATCTGATCTCCACCAATTTCTTGAAGAAATTTACTTCCACCAGGAAGAAGTTTGACAAAGAAAATCAAATTACGATCGGTTAATAATTGTTTCTCCATAAGATGACGAGCAGGAGAGGTCTTTATTAAAGAAGTGACTAGAATTCCTCTTATCCAATTATATTGACTTAACTTACTTGCTTTTAAGAATTCAGGGTGATTAGGATAAGAAGGAAAACAATGAACATAGTTTATATGCTTTTGAACAATCACATTTTCGTCTCCTAATACAGATGGGAGTGAGTCAAATTCATTTTCGTATATTGAGATAGCATTAAGATGCTTCAGATTTTTGATTTCTGCAGGTAACTTCTTCAATTGATTTTTCTGCAAATTTAGTACACAAAGGTTTGTTAACAAGCCAATTTCTGGAGGGAGTTCCTTGAGATTCGTATTTGCCAAGCTAAGAGTCTCCAATCGGGTTAATCTTCCAATCTCGGGGGGTAATTTAACCAATTTTTTTCCATTAAGATCTAATTCTGTCAAGATTGTAAATCGACTCCAGTCAGCATCGCGAATTCTTTGAACTACCTCGGGCACCTGATCTCCACCAATTTCTTTAAGAAATTCATTTCCTCCAGGGAGGAATCTGACAAACCTGAAAAGGAACCGATCGGTCATTAATTTTTTTACAAAAATATGACGAGTAGGTGAGCTCTTATTGAGACTCGTCCTAACATAATATCTTAATTCAGAATCTCGTTCTAAATTATTTAATTTAAAAAATTTCGACGACTTATCAAGGTGATGTAACACATAGTTATTGTATTTTTGAATCAGCTCAATCTCATCGCCCAATTCGATAGGAAGTGTGTCAAATTCATTATACGCTGCATCAACTGCATTGAGATTTTTCAGATTTTTAATTTCGGGCGGTAATTTTGTTAATATATTTACATGCAATCCAAGTTCAATGAGATTCGTCAACAGACCAATTTCTGAAGGAAGCTCTCGGAGCTCATTTTTTGACAAGTCAAGGCTCTCCAATCGGGTTAATTTTCCAATTTCAGGAGGTAAAATCTTAATCTGCTTTTGACTGAGATCTAACTCCGTGATCGTTGAAAATCGGCTCCAGTCAGCCTCGCGAACTCTTGCGGCAATTTCAGTGATTTTTCCCTCTTGACCCACTTCATCAAGAAACTCTGAACCGCCTGGAAGATGCCTGACAAAAATGATAAGACCCGCATCTGCCTTCATTTTTTCTTTAAAATTATTATTAATCACAATTATACCAATTTAACAATGTGTATACATTATAAAATTAATAATAATAAAAATCAACTAATAATACCTCTCAAATATACTAATGATATTAAACATCATTCCAAAAATAATTATAATGACCAGAATCCCACACTTCTGGATCCCAAGAATACAAGTATGGCCAAGAGGAAATGTAAACCACCCTTGATAATAGAGCGCTTTCTTTCCATCTTCCATGGTATAGAGCTGTAGTTCCCAAAGTCCTGCGTTCAAACAATTGCGAGTCAATTCGGCTGACAGAAGTTGATGCCTTTCAACCATCTCCGCCGATTATTTCGAGATTCTTTGAACTTTTGTCAAAAGCGATCTGTTGTCGGTTCCATTCGCGATTGATATAAGTTAGGGTTTCGAGGTCGGGGTCACCATGAACCCATTTGGGTGCAATGGGG
>JAAKFL010000212.1 GCA_011065065.1 Chlamydiota bacterium
GTGGTCGGAAATGATCTTTGTTGTCGGAATGGCCTCATGATCCTTCAGAAACTGAGGAATCTCCTCTCGTTTCAACCATTCATAAGCCACATACTCAGGACTATAATACGAGGCGGTCGCCATGCCCAATGGATCCACTTCAATATGAGCACAAATATCCACCAACATCTCATCCTTGTCCCAAATCAACAAGAAAGGCTTGATCGCTATCACAAATTCTTCATCCATCCCCACTTCTTGTATCAGCTCATCATACAACTGATTCTCATATGCCACTTCGTGATCTGTCAAGTAGTCAATGGAAATGCCTCCTGACGGAGCAAACTCCCATTTCATGGGAAATTGAGTGACCTGAGAGGATCTTTTGGCTAATAGGTAACGATCTTCGCACTTCAAGACTCCGGTGACCGCAACCAGTGTAATTTGCAACGACTCTTTCAGTTCAACTTTGCAATTCTGGGCATAAAAATAACGGTAATTATTGAATGTCCCAGTGATGTGATCTTCATGGAATTCATCAAGTTGAAACACCTTACCATCAAAGAGATCCCAGTCTGTCAACCGGGTCATATGACTCCAAATATTGTCCACCTGCTGATTGACCGTTTCGGGGTAAGGAGGAAGCTCATCATCACAAACACGCAAACGAAAAGTAGACTCAATGGGAATTACATCAATATTACCCATGTGCCCCCAAAGTAAACGCTTCCATCACCTCTTTCCAATCTTTGACAGGAGTTACCTCAGGGCTCAAACTTTCTTCCTTTCCAAAGGCAAATGTTTTGATTCCAGCGCGAGTCGATGCCAAAATGCCATTTTCCGAGTCTTCAAAAGCGACCACTTCATCTGCGTGTAAATCCGCTCGTTTCAAGGCTTGGAGGTAAACTTCAGGATGAGGTTTGCCATTGGTAAATTCTTTGCTGGAGATAATTCCGTCGAGCACATCATCGACTTGATACCTTTCAAAAACCGAAGAGACCATAATCGGCTCTGCTGAAGTGACAACAAATATCCGGTAACCTTTGGATTTTGCATAATTCAAAAATTCCAAGACTCCTGGAAAGAAGTGCACCTGTTTGGAATAAATCCCCTTGAACAGATGATGAAACATCTCTTTCATCGATTCAACAGAGTCCTCGAGCTGATACTTCTCTTTTAAATAGGAAATAATTTCGTTTATACTTGGTCCATTGAGTCGTTGAAATTCCTCTTCAGTCCCCTCATGCCCCATCTTTTCCAGAAAATCCATATAGACTTTCCTTAGAACGGGAAGACTATCCACCAATGTCCCATCAAAATCAAAAAAAAGCGCTTTTGCCTTCTGCACATCATTCAACATCTTCCAACCGAATCCCCTCTCCGATCTCAATATTCTTTGTCGCCTTCTTCCCCTCGATTTCTCCTAAATGCTTGGGGAGATCCCCTTTGGATTGCTTTCCAGGGCGTAAAATCGCAAAATTTTCATCTTCAATCAGAACATCCCCTTCTTGAATGTCTTGGGTCGCCTGAAGCCTTCTCCTCGCAAACAAATACAGTTCCTCCTCTTCCGGCAACAGCCTTTTATACCCATCACCTAAAACTTTTTCCGTTTCACGAATCATGGTGACCATCAATTTCAAATCATCCGGCTCAAGCGCATACGCGTGATCAGGTCCCTCAAATGAACGATCCAAAGTAAAATGCTTTTCAATCACTCGAGCTCCCAACGCCACAGCCGCCATAGGGCCTGTGAACGGAGGAAGGCTATGGTCTGATAATCCAACAGGAACATGATAGCGTGCTTTGAGCATGGGGATGGTTTTCAGGTGAAGACTTTCCAATGGTGCCGGATATTTAGCGGTGCATTGCATGAGTGTGACATCATCTCCGCCGTTCTTATAAAAGATATCAAGTGCCCATGAGATGTCGTAAACTTGGGAAGCTCCTGTTGAGAGAATCAGCGGTTTCCCAGATTGGGCAATTTCCTCAATCAAGTGAATATGGGAAATCTCATAAGAAGCTAATTTATGCCTTTTCACATGAGGATCCACTGCAGCAAAGTCTTCAGAGGAAAACACCGAGCTCATAAACTCGATATCGGCCTCACGGCACCATTGAGCCAGTTTTGGAATCATGTCATAAGGCATTTCATTTTTTCGAATAATCTCACCGATATCATCATGGATTCCTGCTTCCGACAAGTAATCACTCAGGCCGGCCTTCGGAGTATATATCGATTCAGCACGAAAAGTTTGGAACTTAATGGCGTCGGCTCCGGCCTCCGCCGCTACCTCAATCATTTTTTTGGCCCGTTCTTCATCTTCTATCGGAGTCCCCGCTTTCCAATTAGACCCTGCTTCCGCGATAATCATCACTTGTTCTCTATCAAAATCAGGTCTCACATTGAGTACATAACGGTGAAGAGGAATCCGTTTTAGATAAACAAATTCATCGATTGTATCAATAAACTCATATCCCGCAGCCTTAAAAGCTCTGATGGACCCTTCATTTTGAACTTTGATCTCCGCAAGGATATCATCGACATCTCTCTTCTCCAACCAGCTCGTCAAATCTATCAAAGCTTGTGTCGCATACCCTTTCAAACGAGATTCAGGACCCACACAAATTGAAATATCTGCGCATGATCTGTGTAGGCTAAAGGGATGTCGCTGTTGTCGAAAGAGAATATATCCGACCCTTTGGCCATCCCCCAGAATGAATAAAGGAGGAAGAGTGGGATAAGCAAAATAATCATCGAGAAATTGAGGATAGAAAGTCTTCCACTCTTTCAGTTTCAGATCCATAGACATCGCCAAGGTGACCGGATCATTTCGCCATTGAAAAATCAACCGGGCATCTTCTTCACAAGGTCTAATACATTCAAAACGACTGTTAACCATGCTGATCCTTCTGCTTTACCTGCCGATTCAACTCCAACCATTCAGAATGCTCTTCAAGGAGTTCCATAATATCTGCCAATCTAAAGTGCGGATTGTTTTTATACAAATGTTCTAATATTCGTTGTATCAATTCAAAATCTTCTTCTGTATCCACTGTCAAACGCACATCTGACCTATTTGGTTCCATAGCGATTTGACCAATGGAGAAATCATCGGCATGAGACTGGATGTATAACGTGACATGCTCTCTTTCGCTTGGCTTCAAATCCTTACCATTCAAGTCTTCTAGCAAATCACGGGACATCACTTCGACATCCATTCCTCTGGG
>JAAKFL010000213.1 GCA_011065065.1 Chlamydiota bacterium
GAGCGATGCCGCTCGTTGATTTTCTTCCGCTAATTCCATTCAGTAACCCTCCTTAAATGACTAGTCTCGAGCTTTATTCTTAAGCAACTGAGGATTAAATATCAATGCTATGCTAATTTCTAAAAAAAATCTTTTTTTAACCTTTGATTATCAAAGGGTTACATTTTCGAAATTTTATTCGAAATATGATAAAATGAGTATATATAAGCTTATAAGGTTTAATTATGTCAGCAGCAGAAAAACAGCCGGAAGAGTTCGATCATGAGGTGATGAACCGTGATAATGGAAATATCCCCATACAGGATGTTACAAATATTTTGTCTAAGTTATCACCGGAGGAATTGGCTAAATTCAAACTTATTGACCATAAGTTTAAAAAAATTGTTGAAAAGGTACAGGCACAGAAAGAAAGTGAATGCATGAGTGCTTTAAAGAAGATTGCGGGAATTGGTGAAAACAAAAAAAACGGTATGATGACAAAGATTTACGAAACATGCACCTCCCTTCTATTGGGAAAGAAGGGAAGAGAGAAATCGCATCTTAAAATATGCAGTCCCCATGTCACGCACATGAATCTTTCTGTCGATCCAGAAGCTATTGAAAATCCAGACCCCATTCTGGTTGAGTTATCCCATCATTGTAAAAGTGTGGAGGATCTCAACCTCAATTCTTGCAATGTTTCGGCCAAAGGAATTCACACGCTTGAAAATTTAGATCATCTCAAATCACTATCTTTATGTTTTTGCGATGAAATGACAGAAGATGTCATTTTGGAATTGGTCCATCTCAAACAACTCAAGGAGCTAAAACTCTGCTGGAATCGATCCCTCCCATTGGAATCCTTACATGTCCTAAAAGAACTCCCTCAGCTTGAAACTTTAGACATTTCGCATTCGAATATTACTGATCAAGTGCTCACTTATATCAATAAAATGGAGAACCTGATTTCGTTAAATTGTGATGAATCCCAGGAACTTACAGACAAAGGAATCGAAACCTTAACCTATCTAAAACATCTGAAAACATTGAGCATCTCGTCGCCAAAAATCACGGAAAAAGGGTTAAAGACGATCATTACCCAATTTCCAGAATTAATTTCACTAACATTACGTAATCAAAATTTTTCAGATGAAGCGCTATCGGAACTCAAACAGCTCACACAATTAACACACCTCAACTTAAGCTGGTCTCATCAGCTCACAGGTTCTTTGATTGACTCTTTAGCAGAGTTGCCCAATCTCCAGATACTGGATCTCAGTCATTGCGAAAATCTTCATCCCATATCCAATCGATGGAGAGATTTCAAGACGTTGATGGTGTTAGATTTAATCTATAGCCACGTTGATGATGATGTATTGGAAGAAGTGGCCTTGATTCCCATGTTATCGAATGCGGCCTTTTCCTATACCGATACCATCACACTGAAGGGAGTCCGGCATTTAGTGCGTCTTGGTCATCTGAGATTTCTTGATTTAATTTATTGTGGGCTGGATGAAGAGGAGGTCAGGCCATTATTTCCGGAGACTTTGGAGCTACGAATTTGAGCCGCAGAATGATTTATGAGATTTTAACGCAAAGGGGCAAAGACACAAAGACACAAAGACACAAAGATTGGTGCCTTCGAATATTGATCACAGAGTGATCTCGAACTTTTAGATACAGATGGCGCTGATGGTCCAAGTCAAATGTACCTTTCTTTGCGACTTTGTGTCTTTGCCCCTTTGCGTTAAAAATTTCACTAAGACCTGAGTACAAAAGCAATTTTTCCCTGGAAATTCAGACCATAATTTGACATAATATCGCTATGATTGGAAGAAACGATTTATGCTGGTGCGGGAGTCAAAAAAAGTGGAAAAAGTGCCACTTCCCAGACCCCGGACAGCAAACGTCAACAAAAGATTTACAAAACCTATACCAAAAAAAGTATGGGATCATCCTGAAGACACCCGAACAAATTGAGGGCATTCGGGCCTCGTGCCGTTTTGCCTCAAAAATCCTGGATGCCACCTGTACTCAGGCAAAAGAGGGTGTCACCACACAAGAGCTCAATGATTTTGCCCATCAGATGCACCTCGATCACAATGCCATCCCGGCTCCCCTTCATTATGGAGAACCTCCGTTTCCCAAAAGCATTTGCACTTCGCTAAACAATGTCATTTGCCATGGCATCCCAGACGATGTCCCTCTTAAGAACGGCGACATTATGAACATTGATGTGACTTGCATTCTCGACGGCTATTACGGAGACTGCAGCCGCATGGTGTGCGTTGGGGATGTTCCCAAGGAATCTCAACATGTGGTCGATGTTTCCCACGAATGCTTGATGCGGGCAATTGCCGTTTTAAAGCCCGGGACTCCCATCAATGCCATTGGCGAGGCCATCGAAAGCTACGCCGAGAATCAAGATTGCTCTGTAGTGCATCAATTTATTGGGCACGGAGTCGGAATCCGATTCCATGAAAACCCTCAAATCTTCCACAATCGCAACAAGAATACCACCCTTCTTGTTCCAGGGATGACATTCACCATCGAACCCATGATTAATCTAGGATTGCCAGAAGCCGTAGTTGATGAAGAAGACCAATGGACAGCTCGCACGGTGGATGGCAAATGCAGCGCCCAGTGGGAGCATACCATTCTCATCACAGATGAGGGACACGAAGTCCTGACCATTTGGAAAAAATAATCGATTACATAGACCAATTCACACAATTACCAAGCAAATATTGATGATCCTGTCTCACAGAGCAATCAACAGCTTTTATGGCGGGACTCCAAAATACCAATAGCACCACCAATATGAAAATTGACAAAACAATTTTATGTTCAGCACGTAAAAAACATTTCTGAGAAACCTTTTTTTCTTCGCCTGTTGGAAGTCTCATGGTTCCAACTTTATTGGGAGAATCCTCTTCAAATGATGGTCTATCTTGATAAGAAATACCTTCAGTTTGCACAAAACCTCCTCTCACAATCTTCTCTGTGTCTCTGTCTCGACTTTAGCATTTCTTTAGCTAAATAACTTTCCATCAGTTGTTTAATGATATCATTTTTTTTGGATTATGGTGGCTTTAAAAATTAACCGCGAAGATCGCGAAGGTCGCGAAGATGCGCGAAGATTGGAATATTTATGGTGACTTTACGATAGAAATATTTATTTAACATTTTTATTT
>JAAKFL010000214.1 GCA_011065065.1 Chlamydiota bacterium
GAGTTTCTGGAATCATGTTTGCCTGTGGATTGGGAAGAAGCGGGGATTCAGGTTCGTGGTTTTGTGGGGAACCCCTCTTATACTCGCCATAATCGTTTGGGTCAGTATCTGTTTATCAACCGTCGGGCTGTTGTGTCGCCCATCATTTCTCGCGCTGTGCGAGAGGGTTTTGGCACGACGATTCCTCCTCAACGATTTCCAGTGTTTGTGCTGCATTGGGAGCTGCCGCAATTTGATGTCGATGTGAATGTGCATCCTCAGAAAAAAGAGGTGCGACTCAGGGATGAAGAGGAGGTGATTCGGATCATCCGAAAAGCGATTAGCCAATCTCTTCGCAAGAAAGAAGAGCCGAAAATCTTGTCTCCCAAACCCTATGTCTCCCCTAACTTTTTTCAAAAAGAGTATACTTCGGTCGAAATACCACCCGCAACTGTTCAAGAGCCTGTTGTCACTTACACAGTGAAAGAAGAAATCGTTCATCCCGAATTTGATTTTACTGAACTGACTCCCAAACAGTTGGGACCTCGCATTCTGAATACTATTTCGGGATTTATTTTGGCGGAGCCGGAAGAGGGAGGCATCATCATCATCGATCAAAAACGAGCGCATCATCGTGTCTTGTTTGAAAAGATGAAAGCGCACAGCGAGGCCCAAGCTGTGCAAACATTGTCGCTTCCAATTCAAATTGATCTCACACAGGTTGAGGCGGATGCGATGCGGGAACATCTCCTTTTGCTAGAGTCATTGGGATTTGGAATACGCGAGTTTGGAAAACAGGCTTATATGGTAGATGCGATTCCCCAAAGCTTTTCAAATAACGATATCCAGACTATGATTAAAAATATCATGGAGGATTTGAGGGAGTACCCCGCCGCCACGGAATATGTGGCTATACGAGAAAGACATTTGGCCAGCATTGCTTCCCGTGGGACCATTTCGTCATCTGCTCGGCTGAGTTTGACCGAAGCACAAGAACTGGTCCGGCAACTGTGGGACTGCAAAGACTTTGGGCAGTGTCCGCAAGGGAAGAAAATTTGGGTGTGCTTGAATAATGAAAAGATTCGAGAATTAGTTTGAGGGAAAAGATGGATTATCAAAAAAGACTGTATGCACTAGGGGAAATTTTAGAAGAAGATTCCATCGACGGAGTTTTGATCGAAGATACCACCGATATTTTTTACCTGACAGGAGTCGAGCTCTCAACTGGCCGACTGATTGTTCACAACCGAGGAGCTCATTTAATAGTGGATGGTCGCTATTATGAATCTTGTTCGAAAATTCATTTTCTGACAGTCGTCTTATGGGAACCAGATTTCCTGACAGATCTTTTTTTGGAGGATCTTTCACATATCAAAAGTTTTGCTTTTTGTAGTGAGAAAACGACTTATCAACGTTTTCTTGATTTGGAAAAGATTGCGGAAGTCGTCCACAAAGAACAACCCCATCGAGATCTTGAACTGATGCCTTCAGAGGATTTTGTTCTTCAATTACGTTGTGTGAAAAATCCTGAAGAGGTGGAATTGCTTGCAGAAGCTGCAGATCTAGGTTCCAAGGGATTTGATTTCATTTGTTCGATATTGAAAGAGGGAATTTCTGAATTGGATGTTGTGCGTGAGTTAATCATTTTTTGGAGAAAAAACAATGCTCAAGGGATCTCTTTTGATCCGATCATAGCCTTTGGTTCTAGTAGTTCCATGCCGCATTATCATCCAAGTGACAAAAAGCTTGAAATGGGGATGCCTGTTCTGGTGGATATCGGAGTCAAGTTAAGACATTATCATTCTGATATGACACGTGTGGTGTTTCTTGGAGAACCCGATCCTAAGATGAAAGAAATTTACGAGATAGTGAAGGGAGCCCAAGAAGCGGCATTAAAGTTGTGTAAGCCTGGGACACGAGTTGGCGATCTCGATATGGAAGCGCGGATTTGGATTTCGGATCGTGGGTACGGAGAATACTTCTCACACGGACTGGGTCACGGCATTGGATTGGATGTTCACGAACTGCCTGTGATACGCAGTGCGACAAAATATGATGCTGTTGTCCTGCAGCCAGGGATGGCCATAACAGTGGAGCCCGGAATTTACTTGCCGCAGATTGGGGGAGTTAGGATTGAAGATACTGTGGTCATCACCAGTGATGGGCATCGGAATTTAACGAATCGCCCCAAGGAAATCACCATCATTGAGTAAATCACTTTTGAGTAAACAGAGCAGGGCTGAAAGCCCGATATCTGTCAGCCCAGGCAGTAACGAAGTGGAGGCCTGGGAAAACGAATAAAAAAAAAATAAGCCCTGAAAGGGTGACACTGACCGCGGTTTGTGCCACCCTTTCAGGGCTTTGATGTATTAGGAATGCTTTCCCAGCCCTCCGCTTCGCTACAGACTGGGCTGTCATCGTGTCGGGCTTCCAGCCCTGCTGTGTTTACTCAGAAGTGAATTATTCATGATACCCAAGGCGAAGAATCGTGGTTGTTTCTCCCTCTTTTCTCCGATACAATTCTGGGTATGAAAGCCGTTCATCGGAATGAAGCCACTGTTCTCCCAATTTTTTGATACGTAAATCAATTTCTGGTGTCTCCGGATATCTCAATTTGAGATCCTCGTATATGTTTCGTGTGTAGGTGATTTCACCTTCATGAACGAATTTTCTGAGACGTTCCGCCGCAACATGACAGAATATCATAAAATAAGTAAAAGGATATCCTTTCATATATACCCTGAACTCAAGTGGCCACCTATAACCCAAACGTAGTCTTTCAAAACTATTCCATGGACTGATCACAATGGTTTCCTGTGATTCAGAAGTCTCCCCTTCATCAAGGGTTTCTTCTTTTGAATATCGGACGATAACAAAAGGCATTTTTTCGACGGTCACAGGTTGATAATCAAAGTATTCATTGACATCATGAAGTGTCCCTTTCACCATTGGATGTTTTATTGATGAAAACCCGCCCAGTTCCTTACAATATCTGACTTTGTCAAAAGTTATGAATTTGCCATATCCTTCAATGGTGTAATCTTCTGTGTTGAGATTCTTGATATCAGGAAGAGAATCATAAATTTTTGGACCAAGTGCCAGTTTGAAAAAGTCTTCTTCAATATTAGGATGTTTATCAAATAGGGCCGT
>JAAKFL010000215.1 GCA_011065065.1 Chlamydiota bacterium
TGAGCGGGACGTTGAGAACTCGCCCCACATCTTTGATTGTCATCTTCGCTTTCATCGTTCCAAAAGTGATGATCTGAGCGACGTTGTCTTTGCCATATTTATTCAATGTGTAATTGATCACATCGTTACGACCCGCCATGCAGATATCGACGTCAATATCAGGATAAGAGATTCGTTCGGGGTTGATGAATCGTTCAAAGAACAGATGGAATCGTAATGGTTCAATGTCAGTGATTCCAATCAGGTAACAAACGATCGAGCCGGCCCCCGATCCCCTGCCTGGCCCCACTGGTATGCCGTTATTCTTCGCCCAATTGATAAAATCCCACACAATGAGCAGATAGTCGCACATCCCTTTTGGAGCGATGATACTCAGCTCCAAATCAAGACGATTTTTCACAACATCCATAGGATCCTGATCAGGATAGACTTCTTGTACTTTTGCCAAACGTTCACTTGTATAACGCCGAGAAATTCCCTCCATACAGAGCTTTCTGAGGTACTTCTCAACATTCTCCCCTTCGGGAGGAATATACGAGGGGTAATGTTTGGATTCAAAATCAAGCTCGAGCTGACACTTTTCTGCAATGACAAGAGTATTTGCAGCCGCTTCAGGAATATCTTTAAAAAGTTCGCACATCTCTTCAGGCGACTTGAAATAGAGTTCATGCGAAGGGTAGGTACGACGCTTAGGATTCGGTATTCGGAATTTGGGATTTCCTAACGAATCCTTTTCCCAAATCTCGCAAGGCTCCCCTGTCTGGATATTCAATAAAATTTCATGCCCATGCCAATCCTGACGATCAATATAATGACAATCATTTGTGGCCACAAGAGGGATATTCAACTCTTTTGAAATTTCCGGTAAGGTGTCGAGTAACTTCGTTTGCTGAGAGATGAAGTCCTGGTAAAACTGATCCAACCATGACTCTTTCCGTATACCATCCGCCACGATATCTTCTTCACTCATGGCATGACGTTGAATCTCCAAATAGAAGTCATCTCCAAATACTCGATGATACTGCTGGACTTTTGCCAGAACTTCATCTTTTGAGCCATGGATGATGGTTTGGGAAATTTCACTACTTAGGCAACCTGAGAGACAGATCAATCCTTCCGAATATTTTTCCAGGAGCTCCCAATCGATACGAGGTTTGTAATAAAAACCCTCCAAGAAGGCCAATGAGGTTAATTTGCAAAGATGGTGATAACCAACTTCGTTTTTTACGA
This sequence comes from Chlamydiota bacterium, assembly GCA_011065065.1. Classification (GTDB taxonomy): domain Bacteria; phylum Chlamydiota; class Chlamydiia; order Chlamydiales; family SLFE01; genus JAAKFL01. Next base: position 1,231 of record JAAKFL010000215.1, read on the forward strand.
GAAGAGTGAGGTGATAGGAATTTTTGTTATATTTGGATTTCGTTTTTTCAGTGCGAGAGCCTGGTGCTAAATAGACCTCACACCCAATAATCGGTTTCACTCCTTCTGCTTGACAAGCTTTATAAAAATCGACAGCACCATACATATTTCCGTGATCTGTCAACGCCACAGCCGGCATTCCGAACTCGGCTGACCGTTTTGCGATTTTTTTGACAGAAGAAAGAGCGTCAAGAATTGAAAATTGCGAATGATTGTGAAGATGTACAAACATATGATTCCATTTTTTTTAAGTAAACTGTGTACTAGTACACTGTTTACTTAATTTTTGCAGTTTCGGCTGCGTCAAAGCCCCGGGATTGGACGATCATAAGTCGGTTAATATTATCAATATTAACCGACTTATGATCGTCCAATCGCGGGAGCTTTCACGTCAGCCCAAACAGTAAAAATTAAGTAAACTGTGTACTAGGCTCAGCTTTTGGTGCTTGAGCAGGCCAAAGTGGTAATAGGAAGAGAATGGAAGCGACACAACAAATAACCATCGCCCAATAAAATCCATTCCAACCAAAGTCCTGAATCAATTTCCCTAATGGATATCCGGCCACAGCTGCCCCCGCATATCCAAAACATCCCGCAAATCCCGTGGCCGTGGCGGCGGCTTTCTTATGTGCCAATTCTGCAGCCGCCATCCCAATCATCATTTGAGGGCCAAAAACTGTGAAACCAACAAAAAACATCGCTAAATAATCCAACCATAAATGACCGCGTGGAACGAACCAGAAGCATCCTATTGATAGGAGCATTCCCATCGCGAAAAGAACATTTACTGGGCCCCTCTGAGCTGAAAACATTCTATCAGAAACCCACCCTGCTGTTAAACTGCCTGCAAATCCTCCGACCTCAAAAAGCGAAACACAACCATTAGCCGAGATTTGCGAGTACCCTTTAGACTCCACTAAGAATAAAGCGCTCCAATCATTGACTCCGATCCGCACAATATACACAAAGAAATAAGAAACCGCCAAAAACCAAATCAACGGATTGAAAAGGACATATTTAAAAAGAAGCTCTTTTGTTGAAAGCTCATGCTCGGCTTCCACCTCAGCTGCCGTGCTATTTCCATAATCATCGCGGAATTTTTCAATGGAAGGGAGCCCTAGTGACTGAGGAGTATCCCGCAGACGGTTGATCAAGAAAAGGCCGGCGAGAATACAGAGAACTCCAGGGATATACATCGCATAACGCCATCCGAAGTAAAACGTACAGGCTGCTGCTATAAGAGGTATTAGGGCCCCACCAATATTATGCGAAACATTCCAGCTCGACCACCAACTGCCCCTTTCGTTTTGTGAGTACCAGTGGGTCAAAAGGCGAGCGCAGGGAGGCCACCCAAATCCTTGAAACCAGCCATTTAAACCCCAGAAAATGGCAAAGAACAGGAGAGAGGATGACATTCCAAAGAAAATATTTGTCAGACCGGTGATGATCAAGCCAAAAGACATGAAATAACGTGGGTTGGAGCGATCAGAGAGGATACTGCTGATGAATTTACTCAAACCGTAGGAAAGAGATAGAATCGTCGCGAGAATTCCCAATTCAGCCTTTTCGAAGCCCAAATCAGCGATCATGGCCGGCATGGCGAAAGTAAAGCTTTTTCTTGTCAGATAGAAGAAAGCATATCCAAAGAACATCGAATAAAAGGTGCGGATTCTCCAGTAACGATAATCTCTTTTCACTTTTTCGGGATCTTGTATCGGTTCACCTGGAGGAGCCGCCTTTAAGAAACTGAAAAAAATATTCACCTTTTCTCCATCTGATTGGAACGTTTGATTAGATGGATCATATAGGATTCGGTTTAAAAAATCCACTGATAATGGTGGGGATGGACGG
>JAAKFL010000216.1 GCA_011065065.1 Chlamydiota bacterium
GAGGTGATATATGAAAGGTAAAGCGAAAGCCGTAGAATTCGAAAACGAAGAATATAGCATTCATGTTGTAGGGCGCAATGTGGCTGTGACGGAAGCGATGAAGAATTATTCGATGGAGAAAGTCTTTAACCTTGAGCGTTTTTCTAATCGGATCATTGATGTCACCATCACAATGGACATCCAAAAACTTGAGCACCGTTGTGACATTGATATCCGGGTGAATCATGTCAAAATTCGTAGTCATGGGGTGGCTTTAGATATGTATGCTGCGATTGACGATGCTATTGAAAAGGTTTCCAGTCAAATTCGTCGTTACAAAAAGAGATTGACAGAGCATCATGCCAAAGGCATTGCTATGGTCGATATGAATGTGAATGTGGTCGAACGATACAAAGATGAGCTGGCGGAAATCAATGATGAAATTGAGGGTGAGACTCAGCGACGTCTTTTGGAAGATTATTGTCATCATGTTGTGAGTACTGAAACCTGTCCTCTCAAAACACTCAACATGGAAGAAGCCATCATGAGATTGGATCTTTCAGGGGATCTTTTCTTGATTTATCGTTGCGAGGAAGATAATCATCTGAAAGTGATTTATCGCCGTAAGGATGGAAACTTTGGAATCATTGAACCGGAATCTTAATGTCTGAGTCGGAACTATACTGCCAGATTCGTCGGGAGCGAGTGGCGAACTTGCCAGAAGAGCGGGTTCGTCAGGATATCATCAAAAAGATGATCACCCAGCTCGGATTCCCGGCACACTCTTTGGTTGTTGAGAAAGCCCTTCAGCAATTTCCTCATTTACATTCAACTCCCTCTATCCCCCATTGTCGTGTTGATATTGCCTGTTTTGCTAAGTCGATTCATCCTGAACATGACCTTTTTCCCCTGCTTATTATTGAGTGTAAAGCCGTTCCCATCACTCCCAAAGTCTTGGAACAGGTGGTGGGGTATAATTACTATTGTGAGGCCCCCTTTATTGCCGTGGCTAATCAGGAGGAAACCCGTCTGGGGTTACACGACCAGAAAAAGTACGTGTACATCGACTATCTTCCCACTTACGAAGAGCTGCTCATGTCGATCATTCTATAAGGACATAATCGTTCTTTATGTCCCTTTAATCCATATTCTTAAGCCCCAGTAGCCCTTATTTACCAATCATGTTAAAATAAAACTATATAGGTGAGATATGTCAGAAGAAAACCCATTAGAGCCCTTTTTAGATCAAATCTCCGAGATTTTGAAGACCTACGATGAAAATCGTGAAAAAAAACTCGTGGGGAATCCATCGGAAGGAGATATTGCTGATCTCATGAATATTATGGGTCGTGTGGATGCGATGAAAAAGGCCTATGAGGCTGCGAAAAAAGAACAGGGACTGACTGAAGAGGACATCACCAAAGCTCTCCAAAAAGATCAAGAAAAAGCGACTCCAAAACATCGTCAAATTCTCAAGAAAATTGAAAGCCTCCGTAAAGATATCCATCTCGAACACAAAATCATTGACAAAACACTTAAGGAAGAAAGGCGCAAAAAGATCCAATCGGGAAGTACCTTCAAGACCAAAAAAAAGGGAAAAAAGACTCAGAAGTCTCTGCACATCAGCTTTCGTAAAGGCTGGAAAAAGATGTAAACATGGATCGTGAAAGTTTTGAAACCAATCTGGCACTTTTTTCTCACAATAATCCTCAATTAGCGATTCATATTCCTGAAGTTTCTCCAGAAACACCCCCAACCTATCCAGGTGGATGGTTTTCAGTCCTTCCAATTCAGAATTGTGAGGTGGTCTACCTCTTTGGCATTGGATTAGGTGAGGGTTACACCGAGGGAAAACGGTGGCTTCATGAAAAGTCAGAAAGACGCCTTATCATCATGGAAGATAACCTAGGAATCCTACATCATTTTCTGCAAACCGAATCAGCCACGGATCTCTTAAATGATCCTCAAGTTGAACTGTATGGTTTCTTTAAGTTGTCTGAAGAGGATCCTATCATCAAGAGAGTGGGATGGAGCGTTGTTCAACAAGAAATATATCCCACTTCGATTCCGTTTTATGCGGAAACTCGATCTCAAGAAGCGGAAGAATTTGAACAGGTGATTCTTTATGAAACGACTCATAAAAATGAAATCGTGGATGAATACCTCAATTACGGAATCGTGTTTTACCGCAGTTTTTACAGAAACCTTCTGTCGCTTCATGAATCGTATCACGGCAATCAACTCTTTGGAAAATTTCAAAACATTCCCGCCATTATCTGTGGAGCAGGGCCATCACTCAAGAAGAACATGCACCTTCTCAAAGACCTCTCAGATAAAGCCCTTATCTTCGGCGGAGGATCTGCTTTAAAAGCTTTGTCCAATGGTGGAATCATTCCTCACTTTGGAGCGGGAATCGATCCCAATCCCTCTCAGCTTGATCGAATGGAGGGATGTCCTCAAAATCTTCCGTTTTTTTATCGTCCCAGAATGCACTATCAAGCGTTTCGTGAAGTACGCGGACCCCGTCTGTACATCAATGGGGCCGGGGGCTATGACACGGCAGAGTGGTTTGAAGAACAACTCGGAATCTCCCACAAAGTTCTTGACGAAGGGCATAATGTGGTGAATTTTTGTACAGAAATTGCTCACGAATTAGGGTGTCATCCTATCATTTTTGTGGGGATGGATCTCGCTTACACCGGCAATGCGGCTTATTCGGAGGGTGTGGTGGAGTCTCATGAAATGACACATGAGGTCACTCGTCCCGACATTTTTGGAAATCCCGTGAGCACACAGTGGAAATGGATTGCCGAGTCTGATTGGCTGGCCCGTTATGTGAAAGAAAACTCTCATCTTACCGTGATCAATGCGACTGAAGGGGGAATTGGGTTTCGCGGAGTTCCTAATGTCCCTTTAAAAAAGGTCATCGAAAAATATTTCACGAAATCATATCCGCTTCATGAGATCATACCGCGTGAAATTGAGAAAGCCACCATGCCTGAAGTGATATTTGAAAAAGTATTGGAGTTGTTTCATGAGCTTGAAAAAAGCCTTGAAAAATTGTTAACCTCTTTTGATATTTTGATTCAAGAATCTGAAAAAGT
>JAAKFL010000217.1 GCA_011065065.1 Chlamydiota bacterium
AACGGAAACGGAAACGGAAACGGAAACGGAAACGGAAACGGAAACGGAAACGGAATGAAGAATGGTAGTGGCATGAAAAACGGTAAGGGCGGAGGCTCTTGCGGTGGTTCTGAAGGTTGTGGAGGATTAAACCTTTAACAAACTCTTTTGTTTATAATTTCATGCGGCCAAATTTGGCCGCATGTTTTTCTCGAATGAGGTCATCATGAAAAAGAGAAATTTCAAATCCTTAGCCATTCTTGGAATTACATCCGGGCTTTGTGTCATCTCATCTCTTCAAGGACAAAATATCTTGGGTGAAGAAATCGAGGCCGTGGAAGGAGAAGATCCCATTGAAACAGGTGAAGATAGTATGCCTGGTCCTGAGTTTGATCCCAACTCAGAAAACGAAGGGTATTACATCATGTCCGAAGATGAGCTTTTGTTACAGCTGAATCTTAAAGGACGCAAACTTTATGACAAACTGAGTCCAGAGGGAAAAGAATTAGCCTTAAAAGCTGCCAGTCGTCGGTGTAATGGAGCCAACGAATGCAAGGGACTGAATGCCTGCAAGACTGATGATAACGACTGTGCTGGAAAAGGGATGTGCAAAGGCAAAACAAAATGTGCCTTCGGAGACAAAAATCTCGCAGTGAAACTTGTCAAAAAGAAAATGGCAGAAAAGAGAGAAGCAACACAACAATATAAATGGATAAAATAATCATTTTGAGTTACACATGATCTCACATGGGCAGAAATAACAAAAACATTCCCAACTTAGGTATCGGTTTAGGTCTTCGTATCCCGCATTACGAAGACATTTTTCGTGACAAGCCCAATGTCGATTGGTTTGAAATCATCAGTGAAAATTTTATGGTCGATGGGGGAAAACCACTCGAGAATCTGCATCGAATTCTCGAATACTATCCCGTTGTCCAACATGGTGTGGCCCTTGCGATTGGAAGTCCAGATCCCTTCGATTTTGATTACTTAAAGAAATTAAAAGCTCTATCTCGAATCACAAAGACTCCCTGGATATCGGATCATCTTTGCTGGGGGAAATTGGCCGGTGCTCATTTTCATGACCTCCTTCCTCTCCCCTACACAAAAGAGGTGATTGATTACGTTTCTGAACGGGCACGCATTGTCCAAGACTACTTAGAAGTTCCTTTTGCATTGGAAAACCTTTCGTCATATGTGGCGTTTAAGGCAGATGAAATGCCGGAGTGGGAATTCTATTCTGCGATTGTAGAAAAAGCCGACATCTACATGATGCTCGACGTCAACAATATTTACGTTTCGAGCCGAAATCATGGATATCCTCCGCAAGACTATATCCGCAATATTCCCATGGAACGGGTGCTTCAAATCCATTTAGCCGGTCATTCTGATCGCGGAGATTATGTGTTAGACACTCATGACAATTATGTTTGTGATGAAGTGTGGAAACTTTATGCAGAAGTTTACCCACAAACGGGTGGCGTTTCAACACTGCTCGAGTGGGATGCCAATTTTATCAGTTTTCAAGAAACTTGGGAGGAAGCTTTGAAAGCAAAAGACTTCCAGAAAGGGATTGAATCTAAAAATATAGGACTAAAAGTACCGTGCGCCAGATAGAACCACCTATATTGCTTAAATCAACACAAGAATGGTTTGGCAGCATCATTGCACGCCCCATCGACGAAAACAACAAAATGAATCCTACCTCTCCTAGCGGACAACCTATGAAGGAAGAAGCTAAAGAGTATATTCTCCCCAGCCTAACCTTGAAACCTCACCAACGGATTGAAATTTATAACCAGCAATACTGGTGGAGACTTTTGAGTATTCTCCATGAAAATTTTCCCCTTGTCGTGCGCCTGTTTGGTTATTTTGATTTTAATCAGAGAATTGGATTCCCCTATTTATGTGCATATCCTCCGCATACATGGTCATTGAATCCTCTGGGATATAAAATCGTTCAATGGCTTGAGGATCATTATCATGAAAAGGACAAAGCTTTGGTCATTCATGCTGCACAAGTGGATGAGGCTTATAATGACAGTTTTTTGGAAGCTACATACCCTCCGTTGTCATTGGAAACTCTCCCCACTCCCAACGACATAAACAGCATTCTCAATAAACCCTTAACCTTGCAACCCAGTGTCACACTTTACAAGATGGATTATCATCTCTTTCCCTTTCGGACAGAAATGCTGGAACAGGAACCCGAGTACTGGGAAGAGCACGACTTTCCCGAACTTGTCAAAGAAAACAAGGTGTGCACCATACTTTATCAAAATGCCTCCAATAATATGTGTTGGAAGGAAATTCATCCGGCAGAATATTATCTTCTCACCCTTTTCCAAAAGGGAACGACAATCGAACAGGCATGTGATTCCCTAGAGGAACAAGACCAAAAAATTGTCGATGATGCAATCGAAAACCTTTCTGAGTGGTTTCAAAAATGGGTGATCCGCGGCTTGTTAATTTCAAACACCCTGGAATGACTTATGATTTCTCCAATTACTTCAGAACCCGCCCTTAAAAAAAGAAAAACAAATGAAGATTACAAATTCTGTCCGATTATTGAAGGAAAGTTGTATTTAGGGAGCAAACACGCTGCGGAAGATCGTGATCTCTTACTAGAACATCGCATCACACACATTTTAAACGTGACAAATACGATTCCGTGCCATTTCGAAGAAGACTTTACCTATAAAAAAATTCCTGTTTCAAACAGAGAACTAGAAATCGTTAAACGTTTTGAGGAAGCCATTCAGTTCATTGAAGAGGGAGAACGCGTTTTTGTTCATTGCCGAAGAGGGGTGAACCGCAGTGCGTCGATGGTTATTGCCTACTTAATAAGAAGCCGGTCATTTTCGTATCAAGAAGCCCATGATTTTGTGCAGGCACGAAAGGCCAATATTCACCCCCATCGGGTCTTTCAAGAAAAACTTATAGGTTTCTCTTAAAAAACTTTTTTACTTTTACAATTCTACACATCTTTTGCTTGACGATAAAAAAACAGGATTAACAGGATCGTAAACGACAGGATAAACAGGATCCTTCTCCTATATCCTGTTTATCCTGTCGTTTACGATCCTGTTAAT
>JAAKFL010000218.1 GCA_011065065.1 Chlamydiota bacterium
ATGCTCTCGCCAAACTCTGGAGAGGTTAAAGCTTGAAACCTCTTCCTCTTGAGAGACTTTTTGATCCTTTTATCTTTTTTTTAGGAGTCCCAACGCCATTTTGCGTATAGCACTGAGATTTTGTGCTCCTACACGATCTCGATATTTACTGTGATCTTCTCGAAAAATGACATCCAGAGACCAGTGTAGTTTATTCTCCACACACCAGTGGCCTCTGACAGCATGAGCAAAAAGCTTCACATCAATCTCGATGCTCATTATGAAATAACAGACTTCAAATGTAGATCTGTCCCCATAGGTTCTTCTACGGATAACCTTTCCAACAGATTTCATATTGAGCCATTCCTTTGCCACGGGTAAATCCTCCGCGTCAAGAACACTATAGATTCGATGTTCCACTCTTCCGTGATCTTCTTCTTTGGTTTCGAAATTATATTTTTATCGGAAGGTGGTCAAGGAATTTTTATAATGCGATTGCCCTGTGCATATCCTTAAGTGGTTGCGTAAAAATGATTAAAGATGGTAACCTTGCAGGTCTAAGGTAATAGTTTTACAAACCAAACAAGGAAAAAAATCAAAATGACAACAATGATAACCAGTGTAGAAATGCTCAACACAGCCATTCCAAAACTGATGGTACAAACTGAGGTAACGGATGAGAAGGTTAGGGAGGTTGCATATTCGATTAACGGCAGCATATACAAGGTGCGAGTCATTCAATACCGTGAGCGTCCACCCACCTACCAACCTCATAACTTCAAACCTGATGGGTCCTTTGAACTTAAAGTGCATTACAAACCTAATATGTCCGTTGAAGTTACAGCACCGAGGGTTGGAGATGTCGGTCTAAAAGTGCTTTGGTGGGCTGTCGAACTGGGACGGCGGGTGAACGAGATTTTAACCCTTCAATTCTCGATACCTGTATTAAAGGACCACGTGGTCTGGGAAAATACTGGTAAAATGACGGGTATTCTCCCGGATTTCTATATTGTTCCAGAAAAGTATAAATAACCATTTCCAAAATTGGTAGTTCCACCATTTGAAAAATTACAAATAAATATTTTAGACTATGAACAGTCGGAAACTTTAGGATCAAACGCAGATCACCCTCGCCCCGCGCCAACGCGGATTTCACTTGATCACCAAGGGGGATAGGACGCGCTCGATCAGATACCAGCGGTGAGTATCGGAACGCTCCATGTTTCGCTTTGTCATACCTCGGCTGGTCTTACTTTGAATGAGAACGCTGATCTACGGTACGAGCCGATTTCGAGGCTCATTTCAATGAGTTATGTGCCGAGAATGCTCCTTACTATCGGCATACCCATGAGGGTTCTGATTTTGATCTGTAATAACGCGCATTGTCGCAGATCACGATGATGCGATCTGCGTTCGTATATTTCTCTTCAAGATTGATTTTCCTATCTTTTTTTGCGTTTTTTTTCGATTTACTTTGGGCTTTTACACAGAAAAGCCACTCGATTATTTCTAATGCGCCAACCTTTCTCACCAGCTTCTCTGATTTTCATTTCTAAATACTTGGCAGCCTCAGGCCATAACTCAGGTTCTATTTTCGACTCTTTTATTACCTGTAAGGAGCGGAAACGGTCTAAAGCTACCTGTGCTCCACTTTTTCCCTTTGGATGCTGCCAAGTAACATAGTGAGAGACCTCGTAAACCTTCTCCGTAACTTCATCAAAATATCTTGATAATAGTTCAGGTGCTGTTTCGTCATTAAATCGATGTATTTTCCTATTCAGAAGCATATTCTTAAAACGGGAGTCAAACTCTTCCATAGCCTCATAGAACTCACAAAAAAAGTTTTTTGGAGAAGTAAGGAATAGAGCTATGCCATCTTTTTTAAGCACCCGAGAGGCTTCGGCCAAAGCAGTTTCTATGGATGATACCTCGTACATCATGAAGTGAGATAGTAACATCGAAAATCGACAGTTTTCATACCTTAACTTACACGCATTTTCTAATTCAATCACAACATTATTCTTTTGCAGCAAAGAACACTCCTTACACTTATCGACCATCGCCTGACTGGAATCCGTGATGTATACACTTCCTCTTTTAAGCAACTCAGCTAAAAATTCTTCGTCCCAAAAGTTTCCCATACCAGCTCCAATCTCCAGTGAATTACCCGATTGATGGAGATTTTCTCGATAGATATTTTTTGTCCAATCCCAAAGACCGATATTTTGATCGCAAGGAAAAGAATAAAAAAGTTGCCGATCTTCAAGATTTTTCGTTACACTATAATTCTCTTCGATGTGAGACTTCATTTCTTCTGAAAGTACTTGAGATATTGGGTGTTGATGATTTCCTACATTTACATTCATATAATACTCCTTTTTTTAAAGTTAAATATTCTAAGATCTACCTCACAGAAATCACAAATCACGTTTTATGATAGTACTTCTCTCTAATTTTCAACAAGACTTAAATCGCAGTGTATCAAAGGTTTCAAATAAATATTTGTATGTTATTGGTAACTATTCACGTCTCTTAAATGATGACCGGGATGGCTAAAGAAGCGATGAATCGGTCTAAGTGATTCAATTGGGCCTGTTGCCTTTTTCCTAGGAGAATGCACCAGGCCTCATTGATTTTCCTATCTTTTTTTGCGTTTTTTTTCGATTTACTTTGGGCTTTTACACAGATAAGCCACTCGATCATTTGTAATGGGCCAACCTTTCTCATCAGCTTCTCTGATTTTCATTTCTAAATACTCGGCAGCCTTAGGCCATAACTCAGGTTCTATTTCCAACTCTTTTATTAGAGGTGAGGAGCGAAAATAGTCTAAAACTACCTGCGCTCCACTTTTTCCCTTTGGATGCTGCCAAGTAACATAGAGAGAGACCTCGTAAACCTTCTCCGTAACTTCACCAAAATATCCTGATAATAGTGCAGGTGCTGATTCGTCATTAAATCGATGAATTTCCAAATTCCGAAGCAAATTCTTAAAACGGGAGTCAAACTCTTCCATAGCCTCAAATAACTCACATAAACAGTTTTTTGGAGAAGTAAGGAATAGAGCTATACCATCTTTTTTAAGTACCCGAGA
>JAAKFL010000219.1 GCA_011065065.1 Chlamydiota bacterium
GTCGTGCGATTGCGGAAAAAGTATTTTCGGTGGCGAGCATGCGAGGGTGCTCTTCAGATGGTGCAGCCCGAAATCATTTTTACAATGCTCTTAGGCTAAATACTCGGATGATTTCCCATATCGATCCTCATGTTTTCATGAGAAAACTGAAGGAGAATTTACTCAGGCAATCAGTTCAGTATGCTGAAGTGATGTTGCCTCTCTCTTTTATAGAGGAATATCAAGAAATCTTATCTCATGTCAGCGAAAAGGGACCAAAGCTCAAATTTATCATTGAAATTGATCGCGATCATGAAGTGACTGGGGACCTTCCTTATTACTTGAAACATTCTGTGAAGTATATGAAAAAATATCCCAATATAGTGGGGATTTCATTAAATGGTCAGGAAGATGGGAAAAATGCCTCTCTTTTATTTCCTCATCATACCGAAGCGATTAAAAGAATTTGGGAGAAAAATCAAGAGTTAAATTTTTCATTGCAGGCGGGTCAGTTTAATCCGACATCTATTTCGTATGAAGGATTGAAAACTCGACTCGGAAAAACGCTGGAAGCTCATCCTAAACGCATAGGAAGTGGAGCCTCCATTATCTGGCAAGAAAAGGCCTTAGAAGTCTTGAGGAAGATGGCAAAAGAAAAAGTTTGTATTGAGATTGATTTTTCTTCGGACAAGTATTTGGTGGGTGAAGAGCATCCAATTTCATTATTTGATCGATATCATATTCCGGTGTCATTGAATTCAAGTTATCCCGCCATCACCCATCAGGATCAAACCGATCAATTTTTGGAGGTGTTTTTGACCCAGAAGTATGATTATTTGAAGCTCAAACAGTTGGCGCGTAATAGCCTTGAGTTTTCATTTCTGGAAGGAGTCAGTATCTTTTTGGATCGCGATACTTTGAAGTTGGCTTCTAAATTTGAAGGGGTTGATACATGTGCCTGGAAAGATACTGTGCGGGATCTGTCAGAAAAAGGCCGGGAACAGGTGAAGTTGGAGAGAGCATTGGTTGAGTTTGAGAGCTGGGTGATTGAGAATTTTAGCGACCTTTTAGGGATTTAACCGCGATCTTCGCGGTTAAATTTACAAAGAATCTCAGAATTAAGAAAATTCGAAAATCTCCTTTTTATTGCATTTCCTCTTATTTTTCGTTATTCTACACCTATGTCAAGTATCCTGGAATTTCAGAACATCACGAAAAGATTCGGTGATGTAACAGCTGTCGATAATGTGAGTTTCTCCATCAAGAATGGAGAATTTTTTTCCCTGCTCGGTTCCAGCGGCTGCGGGAAAACAACTCTATTACGAATCGCAGCAGGTTTTGAAAAACCTGACTCGGGTCGGGTGATTCTGAACGGAGAAGACATCACCGATCTTCCTCCGAATAAACGCCCAGTCAACACGGTTTTTCAAAACTATGCCTTGTTTCCTCATCTTTCCGTCTGGGACAATATTGCCTTCGGACTCAACGTGAAGAAAAAATCTTCTGAATTCATCGACCAAGAAGTACACAAAATGCTGCAGCTCATCCAAATGGAAGAGCATGCTCATAAGAGACCCAATCAAATCTCCGGAGGACAAAAACAACGTGTCGCGATTGCCCGAGCTTTGGTGAATCATCCTAGCCTTCTTCTCTTAGACGAGCCTTTGTCTGCCCTTGATTTGAAATTACGCCAGAAAATGTTGATGGAGATCGACCTGATCCACGATGAAGTGGGGATTATCTTCCTGTTTGTCACCCACGATCAGACTGAAGCGATGGCCGTCAGCGATCGCATTGCCGTCATGCATCATGGAAAAGTGGAGCAAATTGGATCGCCGATGGAGCTCTATGAGGCTCCAAAAAGTAGCTTTGTGGCGGCGTTCATTGGGGATACAAACTTTTTGGACGGGAAAGTGATCAAAAAAATCTCGGAGGAATACAGTCTTCTCAATATTGACGGCTTATCGACAAATGTCCGTTGCTACAATGACAAAAAAATTCGGATCGGGGAGCTCATTCATATGAGCATCCGCCCTGAAAAAATCCATATTTCCCGTGAACAACCGGACAATCCAGATATTAACGTCTTGCAGGGTGTTGTTGAAGATATTATTTATAAAGGTGACCACACAAAGTTTTGGGTCCGTGTTGATGACGTTCGACTCTCAATTCTCAAACCGAATAGTCGTTTTATTTTGGACCTGTCGACAATCACGTGGGGAGAACAAGTTTGGATTTGGTGGCATGAAGATGACAGCTATATGCTAGAGCGTTACAGTGAAACTGACACCAATTTGACCGAGCTCCCATCAGAAACTATTGGTGAAGCTGAATTTGTTGAGGTTGAAGAGCATGAATAGATTTCGTGCAAAAGCCACTGAGCTCGCCATTACAGCACCTCCTTTTCTATGGCTGATTCTTTTTTTCTTAATTCCGACTCTGATTGTTTATGGCTATTCATTTCGACCTAGCGAGATCTACGGTGGAATTGGGGAAGGGTGGACTTTGGAGACAGTAAAAAGTCTTTTTAGTCGCAGTAATCTCGTTCTCATTGTCCGTTCGTTTATTTTGAGCGGAGTCGCCACTGTGATTTCTCTTATTCTCGCTTTACCGACAGGTTATGCCATTTCCAATCTCACAGGCAGAATCCGATCGTTGATTTTGTTGTTAGTAATTCTCCCTTTTTTGAGCAGTTTTATTGTCCGTATTTATGCCTGGAAGGTCCTGCTTCATCCTGAAGGAGCTTTTAAACAGTTTCTTGTTTATTTTCACATAGTGAGCGAAGATGCCATCCTATTATATCAGCCATGGACGGTGATTCTTGTCATGGTTTACAGTTACTTACCCTTTGCTGTTCTGCCCATTTACGCCGCTTCAGAAAAATTTGATAACCATTTTTTTGAAGCCGCTATGGATTTAGGGATGACCCGGTTGCAAGCATTTTTTAAAGTCTTTGTCCCTTCAATAAAGACTGGGTTGTTAACGGCGACTTTATTGGTTTTCATCCCGACATTGGGAGCGTATGTGATTCCTGATATTGTGGGAGGCCCCCAAACGGAAATGATCGGGAATAA
>JAAKFL010000022.1 GCA_011065065.1 Chlamydiota bacterium
CACGGGCACGGGCACGAAAATGATCTTAAAAAACGAGTTTTCTCAGAAGTGCGCAGGCAAGCCTTCGCACTTCTGAGTAAACTCAGCAGGGCTGGAAGCCCGACATTTGTCAGCCCAGTCTGTAGCGGAGCGGAGGGCTGGGAAAACGAATCAAAAGAAAAAAGCCCTGAAAGGGTGACACTGACCGCGGCTTATGTCACCCTTTCAGGGCTTTGATGTTTTAGGATTGCTCTCCCAGGCCTCCGCTTCGCTACTGCCTGGGCTGACATATGCCAGGCTTTCAGCCCTGCTGTATTTACTTCACGTTATGAGCGGCTATCGTCGCTCGGGGCTCCAAGAAGTTACTTAACTTTGAAGCTGCTGCTTTGCGACTTCAATATCCTGACTGATCTGCTTGCGTAAGGCTTCAAGACTTTCGAACTTTTTCTCTTCCCGTATCCATTGATGAAAAATGACTTCAAACAGCTGATCGTCATGTTTTGGCATTTCATTCAAAACATGAACTTCCAGTTGAGGAAATGATTCATGTCGCACAGTCGGAGCATAGCCTAAATTGGCGATGGCGTCATACATGCTATCCCCCATTTTCACTCTCACAGAATAGACGCCAATAGGAGGTAAACAGAAATGATGAATATCAAAATTGAGTGTAGAATATCCTATCGTTTTCCCTAAGCCTTTTCCAGATCGAGCATGTAGCATTAGCGAATACTGACGCCCCAATAGCTTCGCGGCTTCTTCCAAGCGACCCTCTTGAATCAAGGGTCGAATCTTACTGCTCGAAACAGGGGATCCCTCCACAAGGAACTTATCTAAATACTCAACTGCTATGTCATGAGAAGACCCATATTCGTTCACTGTTTTTTCGTCGCCTTGGCGGTCTTTGCCAATTCGAGAATCATGTCCCAAGATCAAGTGCGATAGGGAAATCGATTGACAGATTTTATCCAGAAACTCTTGTGGGTTTTGCTCTGAAAACTCTTTTGTGAATTCAAGAAGAACGACACAATCCATCCCCATTTGATCGAGCAATGTCATTTTTTGTTCTAGTGAACACAACTGCTGAATCGGCCTATCAGGATAAAGAATAGTAGATGGGGGATTGGAGAAGGTTAACACAGCCGATATGGCCCCAGTTTGCTGTGCGGTTTTACGAACCTGGTTGAGCACATATTGATGTCCCAAATGAATTCCATCGAAATTCCCGATGGTCAAAACGACTGGCTGATCTGTGGTTCCAAATTGTTCAAGTGAACTAACAATTCGCATGTTTGAGGTAGTTGTGGACGTTATCTCGGTTTAAATCTTCCAACTTAATACATTCTTCAAGCTTAAAATCACCACTCTGGGTACGAACCAACCGCGAGAGGTGAGCTCCACATCCTAACATTTTTCCTAAATCATGTGCAATAGAACGGACATAGGTCCCTTTGCTGCAATGAATCAACACATCGATTTCGGGATATTCGTAACGAAGAAGCTGTGTTTCAAGCGTGACAGTGATTGGCTCTCTTTCGATCTCTTGTCCTTTACGAGCCAGCTCATAAAGTTTGCGACCACCCACTTTTTTTGCTGAAAACATGGGGGGAGTCTGCTGGACCATTCCCTGGAAGTGAGTCATGGCTTCTTCAACTTGTTCTTTTGACGGAATCAATTCACTGGTGGAAACAACTTCGCCATCACAATCATAAGAGTCCGTTTCGACTCCGAGACGTATTGTAGCTAGATAGGATTTGCCCTGTTTGGTGAAGCCTTGAGACATTTGCGTGTATTTGCGGCCGACAAGCATGACCATCACACCTGTTGCAAAAGGATCCAACGTCCCTGCATGACCGATCTTTTTGACTCCTAAAATCTTTCTCAAGACGTTAACGAGATAAAATGAGGTTTTTCCTGCAGGTTTATCAATGAGTATGATCCCTTCGCTAGTTGTCATTGTTGTCATCTCGATCGAGTTTTTCCTTTTTTACTTGTTCAAGCAGCTTTTCAATGTGAGCATGCTGTTCAACAGAGTCATCCAAAATGAATCTTAATTCTGGGAAATAACGCATAGAGACTTTTTTCGAGGAATTGATGGCGATAAATCCCGAAGCTTGATTCAGAGCTTCTAAGGTTTTAAGCTTTGATTCATTCTCTCCGATCACACTAATATAGACTTTCGCGTGCCTGAGATCATTGGTGATACTGACACGTGTCACCGTTACAAGTTTATTGATATGAGGATTCTTCACATCTTTTTGGATGACCTCGGAAATCACCTCTTTAAGGAGCGAGTTTAGTCGGTCGACTCTTCTTCTGGCCATGTCTACAGATCCTGTTCGATATAAGAAATTTCAAACGCTTCAATGATATCACCTTCTTGTGCATCATCGAATCCTTTTATCAAGATCCCACATTCAAGCCCTTTTTGGACTTCTTTTGCATCCTCTTGAACTCGACGAAGAGATGAAATGGTTCCTGTCCAGATCACTTCACCATCCCGGATCACACGCACATGATGACTACGGTTGATCGCTCCTTCTGTCACATAACAACCTGCAATGAGGCCAAGCTGAGATGATTTAAATATTTGACGCACTTCCGCTGTACCACGTTCGTTTTCAACAGGAAGCTTATCAAGAGTCAAGCGCATCATTTCCCTCACATCATCAATCGCATGATAAATGATGTCATGCATTTTCACATCCACACTTAATTGTTTCAGGAGTGGTTCAGCGTGACTTTCAATCGCTGTGTGGAATCCGATAATCGTGGCTTGGGATGCCGCTGCTCTTTGAATATTCGATTCAGAGACCTCGCCAACTTCCTTTGAAATAATATTCAAAGTGACTTTTTCGGATTTAATTTTCCTCAAGGCGTTTTCAAGAGCTTCCAAGGAACCCTGTACATCAGTACAAATCATGAGATTGAATTCTTTTTTCTTCACCTCTTGAGCTTGCGCCATCATATTTTCAAGTGAAGGTGCTACTTTCTGCATAGACTTCTGACGAACTGTTTGACGCCGCATTCCGGCGATGTTGCGAGCCTCTTTTTCATTGGCAACGACCACAAATTCCGTTCCCGCTTCTGGGATTCCGGAGAGGCCTGTCAGTTCGACCGGAGTCGATGGGCCTGCTTCCTGAATTCGTTTTCCATGCTCATCTTGCATCATTTTGACACGGCCATAATAATGATCGACGACAAAGGAATCGCCTTGCTTTAAAGTCCCATTTTGAATGAGAACTGTTGCTACAGATCCAAGGCCTTTGTGCATCTCTGATTCTAAAACAGTTCCTCGGGCACGATGAGTCGGATTTGATTTGAGCTCCATCACCTCGGCTTGGAGTGCTAGCATTTCTACAAGTTCCTTGACCCCTTCTCCGGTGATAGCCGAGCAGTTAATGGTCACTGTTTGTCCACCCCAGACTTCTGGGAGCAGTTCATGTTCGGAGAGCTGGCGATAGATTTTCTCAGCATCGAAATTGGGTTTGTCGCATTTATTGAGTGCGACGACGATGGAAACTCCAGCATCACGAGCCTGCTCTAATGCCTCTTCTGTTTGCTGACGGAAACCTTCGTCACCCGCAATGACAAGAACGACAATGTCTGTCACATTGGCACCTCTGTGTCTCATGGCAGTAAACGCTTCGTGACCGGGAGTATCCAAAATCGCGATTTCCCCTGAGTCCGTATGGCAAAGAAACGCACCTATATGCTGCGTGATGGCTCCGGCTTCACCTCCGACAATGTCACTTTCTCGGATCTTGTCGATCAGACTTGTTTTCCCGTGGTCGACATGTCCCATGAATGTGACAACAGGAGCTCGATGTTTTAACGCGCTGGGATCACTTTCGGCAATCTCTTCTTGAATGGTTTTGTCGGTGATACGAATACGCTCTTCTTCCGATGTGTCAATTTCAATTTTGCACTCTAAATCTTCACCAAGAATCTGAATCGTGGTCTCATCATCTAAAAAGTCATTGATCGTGACGAGGACTCCGTGCTTAAAGAGCTGAGCAATCAGCTCAGACGCTTTTCGCTTCATTTCGGATGCCAGTTCTTTCACAGAAATGGGCAGACGTATCGTCAAATTCGAAGGGCGTACCGTGATCTCTTCAATCTCTTGCTTTGTCAGCTTCTTCTTTCGCTTTCGATAACGGTAATGTGGCTCTTCACCAGCTCGTAACCCAGCACGGTCTCGAGAGTCAAAAGGTCTCGATTTAATATCGCGGAATTCGCGGAACTTAGTACCTTTGGCTCCCTTTTTTGCCCCGCCTTTCTTCTTAGCCTCTTCCTGCTCGTCACGGGAAGGTGCTGCTTCTTTAAATTTGGGTTTTGCTTTTTCGGGAGCTTTCTTTGCTTCTTCTGTTTTCGGCTTAGGCTTTTTTTGAGGCAAAAGATCACTGATGTGCTTTCCAGTGGGCCCCAGTTTTTCTTTTGGGACTTCCCTCGCTACTTCCTGAGTTCCCTCAACTTCCATAGATGCCGCTTTTTTGGCAGCAGCATCCTTTTCAGAAGCCATTTTTTGAGCCTCTTCTGAAAATGCAGATTTTGATCGCGCTTTGATTCGAGGAGCTTCTTCGACTTTCTTTACAGGTTCAACCTTCTCTTTTGTCTTCTTAGGAGCTGGTTCCTTTGTTTTAGAAGCCTTTTTCTTCGAGAGTTTTTCCTTAATTCCCTTGAGGTTGATCGCTTTGGCGATTTGCTTGTTCTGTATGTTGAGTTTTAAACTCTTTTTTTCTTTTTCCGATTTTTTAGCCAATGCTCTATTACCTTTTCGTTTAGGATTGTCTTACTCACTATCATCGCCTGATAATTCTTCAACAACTTCAGTTTCAGGAGATGATTTTTCTTGGAGATGAACAAAGTCCTTTTGGAGTTGTTCAAGTATCCTGTCTGCTGTCTCAATATTGATTCCTGGAATTTCCGCCAGCTCTGAATGGGTCGCTGAAAGGATTGAACGAGGTGTGTTATACCCTTTTTCCACCAGATGTTCGAAAATCAAATTGTTAACCCCAAATATTGATTCCAGGGTCGCATCAAGTTCCTCGCTTGGATTTTCGGATAGCTCAAGACGTCTTACTATCATACACCTATTATAATCTGAAACTCTTTGAACTTCAAGCTCATACCCAATTAATTGACCATTTAGGTAGGCGTTCATACCTCTTTTTCCAATGACAACAGCATAATCGTCGTCGTTCACCACAATAGTTAGTAGCTTGTCATCATCATTTAAGCTAAATTTCTGAATTTCGATAGGATTCAGAGCATTTTGAAGAAGCTCAATGGGATCAGGGGAGTAGGGGATGATGTCCACTTTTTCATTACTCAATTCCCTGACGATGTTTTTGACCCGTAACCCACGCATTCCTACGCAAGCTCCGACTGGATCCACTTTCGGGTCAGTTGAACGGACTGAAACTTTAGTTCGGTAACCGGGATCCCGCTTGATTTTATCAATGATCACAGTTCCATCGTTAATTTCTGGAACTTCTTGGCCAAAGAGCTGCCGAACAAATTCAGGGTCACTACGACTCAAAATAACTTCCGCTCCGCCCGTCTCATTATCTCTTACTTCTTTAAGAAGAGCAAAAACTTTGTCTCCAACTCGATATTGTTCGGTCCGTGGGTATTCCTTTAAAGGCATGATCCCTTCTACTTTTCCAAGATCGATGATCAACTTGGAACCCCGGACAAAACGTTTCACTGTCCCAGAAATCAATTCATTCACACGGTGACGATACTCTTCATAAATCACGTCACGCTCGGCACTTCTCAGCTTTTGTGTGATGATTTGACGCGCTTTCTGAGCTGCAATCCGCCCAAAATCCTTTGGTGTGACCACAATGTCAATGAATTGACCGGTTTCACATTCAGGATCAATCTCCTGTGCATCAGTCAAGCTGATCTGCTGAGCCTCATTTTCGACCTCATTGACAATTTCTTTTTCACAGAAGACATCGATTTCTCCTGTTTTCGAGTTGATCGAGACTGTCGCATTCGAAGATCCTGTGATGCTTTTTTGAGCTGCCACAAGGAGCGATTCTTCAATCGCGGCGATCACGATTTCGCGCTTAATCCCTTTTTCCCTTTCAAGATATTCAAAGATTGCTATGAGATCTTTATTCATGATGTTCCTAATTTCCGCAGCTAAACTTTGCTGTTTGGTTGGTTGAAATGTTTTACTTGACTCGGCTATGAAAAAATTATAGTCGAGTTCCTATGCACAAAAGAGATTTGTTGTTTACTCTTCGTCAGATTTTTCCTCTTCCGGTGAGCTGACAACAATGTCGTCACGATTTTCTTGATTCTCATCAATCATGTGCTCTTTTGTTGAAAGAGCAATCTTCTTATGCTCTGGATCAATCTTAATCACTTTAGCAGTGATTTCATCTCCCCTTGAAATCACATCTTCGACTTTTCCAAACGCCTCATCGGACAATTCAGTCACGTGAATCAAACCCTCGATCCCATTGTCTAGCTCAACAAAAGCACCAAATGCGGTGATCTTGCAGACGGTACCTTTCAAAATAGATCCTACAGGCATGGTCTTTTCGATGTTTTCCCATGGATTATCACTCAATTGCTTTAAGCCAAGAGTGATCTTCTTGTTATCCTTGTCAATCGAAAGGACAACTGCTTCCACAAGGTCTCCCTTCTTCAACACTTCTGAAGGATGGGACACTTTCTTGATCCAGCTCAAATCTGAGATGTGAATCAGACCTTCGACTCCAGGCTCAAGCTCAACAAAAGCCCCATAGTTGGTCAAACTCTTAATCTCAACTTTGATGTTCTTTCCAATCGGGAACTTCTCATCGACGTCATCCCAAGGATTGTGCTCAATTTGCTTCATTCCTAATGAAATCTTCCCTTCATCCTTCTGAACTGAAAGGACAACCGCTTCCACTTCATCGCCTTTATTCACGATTTCACTTGGATCGGTCACATTTTTCACCCAGGACATTTCAGAAACGTGAATCAGACCTTCTATCCCTGACTCAATCTCAATGAAAGCTCCATAGGGGAGTAAGTTGACAATCTTCCCTTTGATTCGGGTGCCTGGAGGATACTTCATCTCAATTTGATCCCAAGGATTTGAATCTTTTTGCTTAAGACCCAAAGCCACACGACCTTTTTCCTTGTCAATATTGAGGATCATCACCTCAAGCTTGTCCCCAAGCTGTACCATTTCAGATGGATGTTTGATCCGCTTCCATGTCATGTCAGTGATATGAAGGAGACCATCAATACCATCAAGATCTAGGAACACACCAAAGTCGGTGATATTTTTCACTGTTCCCGATCGGATATCGCCAATCTTAATCTCTTCCAAGAGCTCAGTCTTCTTCGAAATACGCTCTGCTTCCAAAAGCTCTCGACGTGACACCACGACGTTCTTTCTTTCGATATTGATTTTAAGAATCTTGAACTCATAGGTATTCCCAATGTAATCATCCAGATTCTTGATCCGCTTGTTGTCAATCTGAGACCCAGGAAGGAAGGCTTCCATACCAATGTCGACCATGAGGCCGCCCTTGACTTTTCGTAAGACCCGACCTTTTACAATAGATCCCTCTTCACAGTGCTCAAGAATGTACTCCCACTGACGCAGCCTTTCAGCCTTCTCTCGAGATAGAACAATCTGACCATTCTCATCTTCAGCTCTATCAAGAAGAACTTCTACTTCTTGAGATAAAGCGATTTGCTCAGGATCCGAAAACTCCTCAATCGGAACAAGACCCTCTGATTTTAACCCCACGTCAATCACTACGTGATCTTTCGTGATCTCAACGATGGTTCCCTTCAAAATAATTCCGGGGACCATAGTCGCAGGCTTATCAGACTCTGCTTCCTTCTTTGTAGCAAGAAGATTTTGAAATTCTTGGGCATCTTGTTCCTGAAAATCGACATCGTCGACCAGGTTGTCGTTATCCCAGGTATATTGTTGGTTTGTAGACATGTTAAAGGTGACTCCTTAATTTATAACTAATTAAGAGACATTGTATCAGAGTGCCATCAATAAAATCAAGGAAGAGGGCGCTTTAATAAGAAAATTTTGGAGTGTAAAGAATTAATTTAATTTGAATTCACCGAGGAAATTTTTAACGCAAAGATGCAAAGACGCTAAGACGCAAAGATTAAAGCTGATAGCTCATGGACCGTTGGTCCAGGTGAGGTAAGTCATTCTTTGCGTCTTAGCGTCTTTGCATCTTTGCGTTAAAATTTACTAAGTCAGATCTGCGACAATCAGCGTTATCTGCGGCTCAATCCTCTTCCCAGTAGGTCGCTTTTGAGGTAGGGGTTTCATGAAGTGTGATCGAATATAACCCCGAAATAAAGGGTTTTAGGTAGTCATAAATCCATTTTGTTATATATTCGACAGTCGGAGATTCGGTCTCGAGCGTCTCATTTAACCAATGATGGTCAAAATAGTCCATGAGCATCGGTTTGACCACTTCCGAGATATCTTTAAAGTCTACCACCATATTGGAAGAAGATCCCTCGGTTTTGAGCGTTGAGGACCGAACTGTCACAGTGAGGGTATAGGTATGTCCGTGAGGGCGCTTGCAAAGACCGTTATGATTGGTCAAGACATGCCCTGCATCAAACAGGAATGATTTTGAAACTTCGTACATGAAAAGAAAATTGGTGAAAAGTTTTGTTTTTTATTCTAATGTTATATCAAGAATAGTGATTTATGTGAAGATATGACGACTATAGTAATGAAATTTGGTGGGGCCTCAGTGGCCACACCTGAAGATTTTAAAAAAATTGCTACCATTACCCTCCAACGAAAATTGGTTTATCAGAGATTGGTTGTGGTTGTGAGCGCGATGGCCAATACGACCTCTCAATTGGTCGATTTAGCTAAAAAGGTGAATCCAGATCCTCCGTCAAGAGAGTATGACATGCTTGTGAGTGTTGGGGAGAGAATCAGCATTTCCCTTTTAGCTATGGCTTTGGCGGATCAGGGTGAAAGCGCAGTGAGTTTTACCGGGAGCCAATCTGGGATCATGACCTCGGACGAGCATTCGAATGCTCGTATTGTCGAAGTGAGACCTCATCGTTTGCTCCCCATTTTAGAAGAGGGAAGGATTGCGATTGTTGCTGGTTTTCAGGGATGTAGCTTGAAGGGAGAAATCACGACCTTGGGAAAAAATGGTTCCGATATTTCCGCAGTTGCGATTGCTGTTGCGTTGGGTGCTGAATGTGTGGAGTTTTATAAAAATGTCCGCGGAGTTTTTGAGAAAGATCCCAAGAATTATGAAAATCCAAAATTTTATCCAGAGCTCAATTACGACCAAGCGTTAGAAATTGTTGAAGGGGGAGGACGTATTCTCCATCCCCGGTGTATCGAGCTGGCAAGAAGGAATGGGCTCCCACTTCATATCCATTCTTTTGAAGACCCCAAAGTTGTGGGAACCAGAATATTTGATGATCGGGAGATCCGAGGAGATCTTCCAAGGTATGAAGACGAACTTGTCTTATTGCAATAATTTTCACTGTGATGTATACCCAAACAAGTTCAAGAATCGGTTTTCGGCAACGCGAAAGCTCCCGCGATCGAAGGATCGTAAGTGGGTTAATATTATTAATATTAACCCACTTACGATCCTTCGATCCCGGGGCTTTGGCGCAGTCGAAATTCCAATTCTTGAACTTGTTTGGGTATTCCCATCAACCTAGAGCGTACTATTTATGATTGACGAAGATGACTGTCCAAAAATTATTACGGATTTTGATCTGATGAAAGAGGGATCGATTAATACTTTCTATCATCAGGCCACTAAGCGCTCTTTGAAAAAACTTCTCGTTCGACATTTTCCCGATACAATTTCAGATAATAAAATTGATTATCAACTATTACGCTCCCGTATTTACCCCGTTTTACCCTTTTTTTCTTATTCTGAATTTAATGGGGCTCCCTCGTCCCTTTCATTTTTTCTGCTGACGAAGTACAGGGCGAATGCGTTTAAGTTCTTTTTTGATATGGTAAGCAATTGGCTCGTTCCTGGTCATAGGTTGGATGTGAACTTATTTTATGCGGTGGATTTTCGAATCCCGGAACTCGATGAAGAGAAGTACACTTTTGTCGAAGTGATGCTGAATGTTCATAGTGATTATGAGTATGAAGAGATCATGCGAAATCTCCCTACAATGGAAACAGAGCTCCGTTTGGGAGTTGGGTCTTCTTACTATGCCCGAAGAATCTTAGAAACTAAAGGACTTGTTGCGGACCAAAAGACGGCGTTGATTCAAGAGCATATTGCCAACCTGGTCAAGCGGCTCCCTGAACATTTCGATCACGATGTTTTTACAGAAATGCAGCATGTTTTGGTTTTGTGTCGGGAATCATTTAAAAGTGAACGAGACAGTCGTCATTTGAGTCGGATCATCAGTTTGAATTATCTTTTCCGGAAATCTCTTCTGGAAGCCATTAAGGTTGCTCCGGAAAAACGCCACCTTAATCTCAAGCTCTTTCAAACACGTCTGCGCTTACGAAATACCAAGAGAAGGGTTTTAGGACTCCTTGTGGGTGTGAATTTCATGAGTGATAAGGAGATATTTGAAGAGCGTCATTTGATGAAAGCCGTTCACAATTATTTGCCTCATGTGCAAATGGTGGAGGGATCTTTTTTCTCGAGTCGCAGAGCTATGGATCATATCGGGATCCTTTATCTTGAAGTGGAGAAAGCAGATGGGTCTTCTTTTTCTTTAGATGAGGTTGCAAGATTGCGTGAAGATTTACCGGATGACTTAAAAGACCGCATCGAACATATGATGCATCCTGTTTTTATGCCTCGGAATGAAGAAGAGATCATGCGAAATATTTTGAGCTTGAGCCATCAAATCAAATACATTCGCGATATGCCGCAAGTTTTCATCAGTTTCGACGAGCAAACGTTCACTCACCTTTACTTCACCATCATTCATGTTCGGGTTGTTGGTAAGAATGACAAGAAAATTGATGTACTTTTCAAACAAGCCGATACATTTCTCGAGTATATTCATGACTTTTCTAAAACTGTTGGGTATATCAGAAAACGCTATCCCAAAGAGGCCACCGTTTTTCGGGTAAAACTGCCTAAAGATATGTTCTTGAGGGATGATCATTCCATTGATTTGTATAAAGCGCGCCAGGTTGTGGTGGCGGAGCTTGAGAGAGTTCTCGATAAGATTCGGGATTATAATGGAGGCATGATCACCAAACAGAATGAGCTTCTTGGCAAAGTACGTCATCTTCTTGCAGAAGAGGGGGTTTATAATGACCTTCTTCTGGAGAACTTTTTTTATTCGTTAGCTCCCGCGTCTATGCGCAGTGTTTTTGAGGCGAGTTGTTTGAAGACACTCTTCCTGCTCATGCTTGATACTTTGGAACACGGCGTTTATCCAGATGAAAATTATGCCATTACTGTGAACCGAGAACTTGAATCTGTTTATGTCATTATCATTGCGGATGCGCCCGGAGCCAAAGACGAAATGAACAAGGCTCTTTCAACATTAAATATTCCTCCGACCGAATTGGGTACGGTTTATGTGAATGCGTCTGGGACGCCCTGCTTGGGATATATTTATTGTTGTGATGATCCGTATAAGCAGGAGCATTTTTGTGGAACGATTCATCATGTATTAGAGACCTGGTCACAGAGTCAAGTGGTGAATGCGAACAAGGCTGACTTTAATTAAATGCAGTTTATTTTTTTAACCGCGAAGATCGCGAAGATCGCGAAGATGCGCGAAGGCGTTAATTTAACTTCCATAAAATAATAAAAACCAACCAGTTATAACGTAATTTTATTCAATAATTATTTTTTTTTCACAGAGAAACACAGAGAATAGCACAGAGGGTCACAGAGTTTTTGGATTAAAACACAATCTCTGTGATCCTCTGTGCTATTCTCTGTGTTTCTCTGTGAAAAAATATCTGGTTTAATTCTAGAAAACCGAAGATGGAATATTCCCTTCGCGATCATCTGTGGCTCAATCTTTTAATAGCCTAAATTTGATATTTGAGAAGGAGATTTTCCGAACCACAAACCCGTCGTTTAGACTTAATGATTTTGAGTACCCATTCTGATTGCAATTCCTTTGACAATTTTGATAAAACAATCTTTATGATTTCTAATTCATTTGAATAAATCGTGTCATCTTCAAGCATACTTTTAAGAATTGATGAATAAATTTCATTACGAGCAGACTCACTTTTAATATGACCGTCATAATGTTCAATGAGCTTGCTATCAAAACTTCTCCGAAGGAAAATGTCTATAAAGAATTGACTATATATCTTTTGTTTTTTCATATATTTTTCTGCCACGAAATCAATGATTTTTTTCTGAAAATCCTCAGAAAACGAACAGTATCGTATCATGAATTTGATTGGATTCCGTTTTGATTTCATCTTTTCAAAAGTTTGAGAGACGATTTCAAGACGTTTTTCCTCGTCTAAACTGGAAAATAGATAATCAAGCACCTGAAGGGTGATTTTACTCGCATCGTTAGGAACAATGAATAAAAAATGTGGTAGGACATTAACTTGTCCTGAATTTTTAATGACTTGGGCAATTGCATGCCAAAGTGATCGTTTCTTGCTAGCCATTTTTTTGAGTTTTGTCCACCCTTCGTCTGAACGGCTTCCTAAATTATAAACTACAGAGTACATAAGTATTCTTGCTTCATCAAAACGAGCTTCACAGAGTGCATCAAAGCTACTAGAAGAGGACTGAGATATTGCACACTGAAGAAGTTCATCAAAATCAGAAGTGTTAAGCTTTTTTATAAACAACCTGAGACTAGGAAGAACTGCCATAAGCGTATCTAATGTTTGAAAATCTGTATTGATAAAAAAATCTTTAATAAGTCTAGCGAATTCATTACTAAGTTGTTGATACGCACATCGTTTTTCATGCGAACTTTGAATCTGATAACAATCGTGTAATAATCTCATATAACTTTTGATATCTATTTGAATAGAAGGTTTATGTGTGATAGTAAAGGACTTATTAAGTACATACTGAAGAGTTATTAAAAAAATAAAAACATCCTTTGAATGAGAATTTAAATGAGAGTTCCATAACATTTTATCAAATGAGGAAATTTTATCAAATGAGATAAAGCTCCTCATTTTAAAGGAAAAAACTGCCAACAGATCACTTGTATAAACATCAATATTTTCAAGAATAAATGGCTGAAAAATCGCATTGAAAACAAATTTGAGGCGGTCAAATTGACCCTTGGCCTCGATTTCCTTTAAAAGAGATGGGAGCTCTTCTTCGATTGCTGAAATCCATAATTTTCTTTTAAAATCAGTATCACAATTATTAAGTTGTTCAAGATATTTTTCAAAGTTAGAAAAATAATCGTCAGTACGCATCATTTTTTGAATTGTGTAGACTGCCGTTTGATGCAAGCGACTAATTTTATTACTAATTGGTTTCTGCAAAATGGCATCCAAAACTTGATTGAAACAGTCTAAGTCGCCCGTTTCACCGATCTTTCCAAAAATATTGGGAAGCTTTTGCACTAAAAAATCAATTAATAAAGCTTTTTTATCGTTATCTTCAGTTGTATGAATCAACTCAAAATAATTTTCGAGGTATATAAAAGACCCGTCCCCTTCACAAAAAAGTTTTAAAAAATAGGTGGGATATCCATTCTTCGCAATGGCAAGTTTAGTCAATTTTCCAATTTCATTATGTTTATGACCGATAAATTCAGAAAAACGTCTAGAGACTAGAGACGCTCGTGAAAATTCATAAGGTGTCAAGTAGCTTAAAATTTCTAAACAGCATCCGTCATCTCCAAATACACGGTTGGCCATTTCTTGAACTCTCTCTTCTTCAGGATTAGGCCGCTGCCTCTTATTCGTTTCTGATGATTGCTCAAGTTCACGTTTGTTATTATTAGGTCCTATCATTGGTTCTATCATTTTATTTCCTTGGCTTTGTATAAAAAACAAATATAATGATAATAAATTAAAAAGTCAATTAAAATGTTTATTTTAACAAAAAGTAATATTTTTATTAAATTGTATAAAAAAGACACAATGATTTTTAATTATTACGTCTTTACGTTAAAATTTACCCGTAAATCTGGTAGAGGTAAGATCCAAGCGAGGCAAGAGTCGCCAATGCAAAGGGAGTCTTCACCATCTTGACGTGAGTCAACTTGTGACCAATATTAAAGATCGCAAGCACAATCAATGCGGGATAGCAGACAACCAATATTGGTTCTAAGAAATGGGCAATGCCTTTAAATCCAAGTGTTGACACAAAGTAACAAGCTACTAATGTGATGATCAAACTTGGGATGTAGGGCAACTTTCCTTGCGTGATGTCATTGTGCAGAAATTCTGCAAAAACCGCCGCAAGAGCAATCGCCGTAGTCAAACAAGCTAATGATACTGCCACGATGGCCACAACACCAGCAGAAGGGCCCAAAATTTGAAGCGCAATGGCTCCTAAAAGTTGCTCGCGACCAAGACCCACTAAAAGCTCACTGTTATAAGCCGCCACGTAACTAAACCCAACGTAGACAAGCGCCAACAAACCGACTCCAATGACACTAGCTTTCAATGTTAAAAAGATGACATTGCGGAAATTCTTTGTGTGCCCTTCGGCAATTTCTTCGCTTTCAAAACATTGCAGCACTATGGATGAGAAAAAGAAAGTCGCTAAAAGATCCAATGTCTCATAACCGGTCAAAAAACCGCCCCAAAAAACTTGGGCGGGAGGTAATGTCGACTCCGGAAGAGCGGAAGCTCCATATAGCCCCTTGACAATGATGGTCAAGAGAGCAATCAATAAAAGGGGTGTTAAGTATAGACCCAATATATCAATGATTCGATTCTTTTTGAAAGTCATTAAGAAGACAATCACACAGGCGATCAGGCTAAACATGAAAAATGAGATATCAGGCCAATACATGGAAAAGGTCGAGTGCGAGACGGTAATCAATCGCGGCATCGCTCCAAAGGGACCAATAAGACCCATAATGAAGAGAGCCAGAAGAAATCCAGGGATCTTTCCGATTCTTTCAAAATAATGTTTATAGTTTCCGTTAAAAAGGGTCATGGAAATCAAGCCAAGCAAGGGAATCCCAACTGCTGTGATCAATAAACCAGATATCGCATAAAAATTTAAGCTCTGAGCGTCCCGCCCAACAGCCAAGGGGAAAATCACGTTACCAGCTCCAAAAAACATGGAGAACATGGCAAGTCCCGCTGCGATTACTGCTGATTTTTGTTTTACTTTCATTTTAATCCTCTTAAAAAATATATTGTTTCAATTTTATAGGTTATGTTTTTTGTTTTCAAGTTAATTCTTGATAAATAGTTATTAAAAAAAATTATCGCCTAGAAAAGTATTTTTAAAAGAATACCATCCTAGGCGTTAGCAGAGGATGACTGTGACAACTGTTAGAAGTAGAATAGATGAAGACAAAACCGTACGTGAAGCCTGTGAAGCAGGCTTTAAGAACGTAGATGGCTTTAAATTGTTTATTGTCTTCATATTACCCCATTTTATGTCGTAGAACCTTAATTGTCAATGAAGCTCTTATTAAATGATCTCTTCGCGCATCTTCGGGATCTTCTAAATAACAAAATCCATAAAAAATCCTGTCCATCCTTACAATCCTTTTTATCCTGTTATCCTGTGCTAAAAAAAACAGGATAAAAGGATAGTCAGGATGGACAGGATGTGGTTATTTACCGATAGGAGGCTTAACAGGACTTGTATGGTTCGCGGTTAAAATTTCCCTAATAATTTAATATTAAAAGACCTATAGCACATATATATGATCTTGACAGGGGGAGAATGTCCAGGTTAAGATTCGGGTAAAGGAGAGTGCTCTATGGGAATAA
>JAAKFL010000220.1 GCA_011065065.1 Chlamydiota bacterium
ATAGTCTTTAAGAATTTTCTCAATCCTCTCTTCAAAACCATTCTCCAAAACCGTAGAAGGAGCTTTTATCATTTGCTCGAAAAGTTCCTTGGGGATCACACATTTTCCTATCACACGACATTCATCTTCAACCCATATCGTTTTTTGAAGATCCAAGGTTTGGAGTTGTTCATAGAGTTCATTTTCGAATTGTTCTTGAGTTGGTTGCTGTTCTTTCAAGGCCCCGAAAGCACTGCCGCGATGCTTGGCGATTCCTTCAAGGTCGATCACTTGCTCGCCTTTCAAGCCGAGCTCTTTCAAATAATCTGTCTTTCCTGTTCCCGTTAAACCGCAGACAATTTTTAACGGAAGGGGTTTTTCGAAAGAAGAGAGGACGATTTGCCTGTAGTATTTGTAGCCTCCGCGAAATGCTTTTACACAATAACCTGCTTGCTCAAACAGCCAGCACATGGCTTGGCTGCGCATGCCACCGCGGGCACAATAGAGGCAAACGGGAGCTTTCTTATCGGCTACTTCGGATAGTTGATTCAGAAAGGGCCGCATTTTAGGGCCTACCATTCCTATTCCTGTGGAAAAGGCTTCGTCAAATCCTTTGCATTTGTAAAGGGAACCTACGATGTGGCGCTCTTCATTGTTTAACAGGGGAATATTCAAGGCACCAGGAATATGGCCCTGAGTAAATTCATTTTCGGAGCGCACATCAATGACTAAAGTCACGGTTTCCATCACTTCTTTTTAAAATCAGATTTTCCACTGATCTGATATTGTATATGTGCAGGTTCATCATTCATGGGAAAATTGATGGTTTGAGTGGCTTCTGAATTGAATTCAGCTTGATGAGAAGAGAACCAGTAGGTCCCTTTTTCCAAAGTTAATGTTTCTGTGAGATCTCCGGAAAATTTCTCAAAAATTGTCGTTCCACTTTCAGATTTTAAGGGCCCTTCTTGTATAGTGGATTTTTCCGTCAGAGTTATGACCTGAGAATCTTCATCTTTAAACGACCAGTTTTGACTGACTTGATTGCTGAAAAAATTGAATGTTTTGTTCCATGCGTCTCCTTTTTTTACAGGACCGGAGGGAAGGTAGAGGGTAAAGTATGACGCGATCTTACTGACTCTATCCTCAGTCAACAGCGCACAAAGTCCTTCTCCGGAAGATTGCAAGAGGGGAGATTCCCCCATTTGTTCCGCAATTTTCTGCTGAATGGGCTCTATTCCCTTAACCCCCAGGATTTCCCCTTTTTCACTCACTTTGATTAAGAATTGAACTCCATTCAAACAGTCAATCAGTGACTTCGCTATTTGCATTTCCTTCATTTGGCCTGGCTCATCTTTTGTAGAATCAAACGTTAGATCAAAACTCATGGCGTTTTGCATGTCACAATTGAGAGAGAACTGCAGAGCTGGATCCATAAAATGAATGAGTAAATCTGCCGATTTATTATCGTAAACTTCTGTCACATCAATCTTTAGGTCACTTTTAAGAACGACATGATACTTGAGGTCACAGGTCTGGGGGTTGACTATTTTTTGGGTGAGTGTTAGGTCAAGGATACCCCCATATTGATGGCTTTGCCCTTTTTTATAGTGGGGGGTGATATCAGCAGCTGAGGCCTCGTTTGCAGGGCAGATGAGGGGAATTCCAACAACTGTTAGGAATAGAATTAAATGTCTTAGCTTCATTGAGTTCTCCCGTTAAGTCATTTTTGCTGATTCTAGACTACTTGAATCTGCCATTTGATGACAAGAAAACATAAAACATTTGTATTAATATATTTAAATGTCAGATAAAGTCCTGTAACGAAAAGAGATCTTTAAGTGAGGAGGTTTTTCATATGGAAGCGAATTGGAAACCAAATTTTCTTGAGCGTGTTTGCCCCTATTTGATGAACACAATTGAATCGAGCTCTTCCGAGGATAGCGAATTGGAAGAACGGGTGGGTTATTATGTGAATCAACAAGAAGGGTTTCAAGGGCTCGGCAGGTGGGCTCTTAACAGCATTCGATGGGTGTGGTCGGTCCGTTCATCAGGAGGGATCGATTTTTTTGTCGATCAAATGTATCACCCTGAGACCGGAGGCTTCGATGAGTATAAGTGGGTGTCAGTTGCCCATAAGCTTCGAGCTATAGCATTTGCAAATTTGAAATATTGGAATCTCTTCAATCAAAGAAAAGGGGAAAAGGCCATTGGCGGCGCGGAGCTGGCGACATTAGGTAAGTATGCCATTGGAGACCACACACCTTTAACCATTGATTCCATAAGTTATCATAAAGAGATCAAAAAATTGTGTACACGAAATCTCTTTGGCTTAAATATGATTAAACGTCATTTTCCTGCCATTTACGATGTTGCGGATTCTTACTTTGATTACACATGTTTTTCTAAATATTCACCTGTTAAAGTCGATTTGAGTGATGTGATCATAAAATACCTTTTAAGAGCCAATGGCATTGCTATCTTTGGTCCTCCCGGATCTAAGTCGTATGAATATATCAGAGATATTCTGTTCTGCGAAGATGGGTCACCCAATCCTGAATGGGATCAAGTATCCCGGTCGGTTGAAGAGGTGGGGCAATTTGTCAGTGATGCGATTTTATTTAGTCCTAAATACTTTTTAAATCGGACTTTTGATGAGATTATCAGTCTTGTGAAAAAGTCTGGGTTGGTTGATGAGAGTCTTTTGCCTGAGATTGTATATCGCAAACATGCTCATATTATCGAAGCGGCTGCGAAAAGAATTCGTCAAGCGTCGGAAAGAGCGTTGTCTTCCACTGTGATTCCTGAGAAACATGGATCAAAAGATGTTCAAGGGATGATTGAACTGATGCTTGCTTCAGGGTATACCGATGAGGAAATTGATGGAATGATCCGTCTTCTGTTTGTCGTGGGACAACGCACAACAGCGGTGACCATCGAAAGTTGTTTCAAGAATTTGATTATGTATCCTGAGTGGCAAGATAGGCTTTATGCGGAAATATCGGAAGGGCTTCGGGGGAAAGAGTTCAATTATGATAATATCAATGCCCTTGAACATCTGGATAATTT
>JAAKFL010000221.1 GCA_011065065.1 Chlamydiota bacterium
TGATGGAAATAGTTATATCGACTACTGCTGTTCTTGGGGGGCACTCATTCATGGTCATGCACATCCTGTAATTCTACAAGCTGTGCAACAAAGAATGACAAAAGGGACTTCGTTCGGTATTACAACAGAAATCGAAGAACGACTCGCGCGCAAAATTGTAGAACTGGTTCACTCGATTGAAAAGGTACGTTTTGTATCTTCCGGAACCGAAGCGACGATGAGTGCCGTTCGGCTTGCCAGAGGTTTCACTCACCGCAAAATCATCGTCAAATTTGATGGAAATTACCACGGTCATGCTGATTCTTTTTTGATTAAAGCAGGATCGGGCGTGACAGAATTAGCGGAATCATCATCTGCCGGAATACCAAAAGAGTTGGTCAAATACACTGTCTCACTTCCGTATAATGAACTTGATAGCACTAGAGAGTTTCTGTTGAATCCAACATATCGCGATGACATTGCCGCTGTAATCCTCGAACCCATAGCTGGCAACATGGGCGTCGTGCCGGGTAAGCCGGAATTTATCCAATTACTTCGCGAAACCACTGAAAAGATAGGTGCTTTACTTATCTTTGATGAAGTCATCACAGGCTTCCGCGTTGCATTGGGCGGTGCACAATCGCTTTATCAGACCAAACCGGATTTGACCTGTTTGGGAAAGATCATCGGAGGAGGTTTCCCTGCAGCGGCTTTCGGAGGTCGTGCAGAGATCATGGATTACCTGGCGCCAAACGGACCTGTGTATCAGGCAGGAACACTATCCGGGAATCCGGTTGCCATGGAAGCAGGACTTCAGGCTATCATGTTATTGCAAGAACCCGGTTTTTATAAAGAGCTCGAGCGAAAAGCCAACATTATTACACGAGATCTACCTGTCCCTGTCAAACAAGTTGGTTCGATGTTCTCATTATCCGTTGAACCGTTTCCACCTTTCTTT
The DNA here is from genome assembly GCA_011065065.1 of Chlamydiota bacterium. Taxonomy (GTDB): domain Bacteria; phylum Chlamydiota; class Chlamydiia; order Chlamydiales; family SLFE01; genus JAAKFL01. The sequence goes on from JAAKFL010000221.1 coordinate 938, forward strand.
CGTTTTCTGTACGAGAGGGGAATCTACATTCCACCATCACAGTATGAATCTTGGTTCGTGTCTAGCGCTCATCAAGATTCCCATTTAGAAATGATGCGCGATGCCATTCTTGAATGGTGCTCACAAAGTGCTCAGTTGCCGTATTAAAAAGTTGTTGTAAACAATCAGTCATTTTAGCTGAAAATTTACTCAGTAAATTTATTTCAATTGTGTCTTCTACAACCTGAAATTTTCCAGAACATGGATTAATTATTTTATCTCGCATTGTTGACAATACCCGCAAATGGTATCCGTTCACCCCACCCCGTTAACCACGAAGAACACGAAGGAAACGAAGGACACACGAAGTTTTTTTGTTTGACGATAGAATCACCATAAATATTTGACTTGAATATTGTCTATCAAATAACCTAACGGGGTATGTCAATTACAAAAAGTAACCAACAGTTAATCCGGGAACTGCATGAGGAAGTCAAAGCCCTTAGAGCCGAGAATAGAGCTCTTCGGAAGTTGGTCAAGGATTTAGAAGAAAAGCTAAACACAAATTCTTATAACAGCTCTAAATCACCCTCTCAAGATCCAAACCGCAGTAGAAAAGGAAAGAAGAAACCCTCTGAAAAAAAACAAGGAGCTCAGAAAGGACGTAAGGGTCATGATTTGGACCAACAACTATTGATTTACATAAAAAATTTTCGTGTGTCCTTCGTGCTCTTCGTGGTTAATAAGGTAGCTGAACGGTTACCTTTTTGAACGTTTTTTAAGTTTTCGGCACAATAATCTAAAATGGTAATATCCATGACAATTCCTCGCTTAAATTTAAGCTTGAAAGTATATTACAGATTTAGTTTTCGTTTAAAAACGTTTCCACTTCTTCGCCTTTCAAAAAGGGCGGGAATATTAAGTCCTTTTTTTCATTTTCATTTAAAGTTTTAAGCTGAGAAACAATATCGCCTCCACCAGGGACTCTAAAAACATTTTTATCCATTAATGCTTGGGCTGCAGGAGAGGACATTAAAATGGCGCCCACTGCTGCAGCATACCGATCTCTTTCTGATCGATCGGAATACCTATCGAATTGTTGGTAACAAAGATCAACGCCCATCTGGCCACGTAATTGCGCAGATTTATAAAGTGCTTCTGTATCTGATACATTCCCAGAACGCCAGTCTTCCTCCAGTTCTCTTCGTTCATTTTTAATTCGAGTGGCTTGTGAGGCTAAGAAATGTCGAACATCATCTGTTAAGTTAACAATATTAAGAGGTTCTGTTTTTCTTTCAAAAGAGCCTGCAATGGCCGCCTCGGTTTTATTAGGTTTTACAAACTTTGCAATACCCTCCACCATCTCATCTGTCGCAGTGTAACCCTTGCCAAAAATGTTCATTTTAATCGCACGTTTAAGTCCATCTGGGACACCGCTGCCAACAAACACATCAGCTAACGCTGCGATGCCACCAAATGTTGATGGCCCACCAACATTTTTAGTTTCTACTTGTCCACACCCAGTTTTTTCAACAATCTCGCCTGTTTTTCGATCTCTTTTCTCAAAAGAAACAAGTACAAAATTCCCGCCGGCCAATCTAACTGCCAATGGAAATTCTAATCCACCACCATAGTGAACACCCTGACCCACCCAAGTTGTCGGGTTTGCTGTGGCATACTTAATTAGAGCATTTTTACACGCCAACGCTTTTTCAAAATATCGGAAAATAGCAGCAGCATGAGGAGCCTGACGAATACTTTTCAAAACATCTGCCCCAGCAAGACCCACATCATCGCGACCGCCCATTTGAATATCGGTCTCCTTTAGCTTAAGTTCGTTTAATCGATTTAATACTGCAGGCAATTCTTCAAGCAATTTATCCGTAATCATATTAAGCGGACGTTCTACTTTTACAGTTACAGTAGCTCGGCTAGCGTCTTTATCTACATTAACGACAAGCGTTTCGAGGGTTTTGCCATCAAACTCTTGATTCATTAAACCGAGGTACCGCTTAGTAGCTGAAAACCTTTCTAAAGAGGTTCTCAATAATGGATGTATTTCTTTAACCCCCTCTTTAATATTGAGTCCCAAACCAGCATGATCTTGCTCGATGATAC
>JAAKFL010000023.1 GCA_011065065.1 Chlamydiota bacterium
CACAATGACAAGAAATGAAATCTTGTTAGAATATGGCCTCAAATTTTTAACATCAGTTTTCGAAAATGGAACTTACAAAGTCATCGCATGCAAAGACGATGACATGCACATTCTCACTTATCAATAAGGAAACGAAATGGAACAAGAAAAACTGGCTGAATGGTTTCAAAAAAACAAACGAGATTTTCCTTGGAGAAAAGATCTCTCACCCTACCACGTTTGGGTGTCAGAAGTGATGCTGCAACAAACTCTAGCACAAGTTGTGATCCCCTATTTTGAAAGGTGGATGCAATTATTTCCAACAGTAGAAGATTTAGCAAAAGCGTCTTTAGAAACAGTCATCAAAGCTTGGGAGGGCTTGGGTTATTATTCGCGCGCACGAAACTTGCATGCTGGTGCGCAGCAAATTGTGGCAGAATTTGATGGAAAAATTCCCGACAATGAAAATGAACTCAAGAAGATCAAAGGGATCGGAGACTACACTGCGGGGGCGATTTTAAGTTTCGTCTTCCACAAAAAAGCGCCAGCAGTTGATGGCAATGTCATTCGTGTTGCGTCCCGTTTGATGGCCATTGATGATGACATCAGTCAACCAAAAACGGTGAAAAAAATTCGGGAGAATGTCGAAGATATGTTGCCCGAAGAAGAACCTTGGATTGTGATGGAAGCTTTGATTGAATTGGGAGCGATGATTTGTCGCAAAAAGCCTTTATGTGACGAATGTCCTTTGAGACAACAGTGTCAGGCCTATTTGCAAGGTTGTGAACAAGAGCTTCCTTTTAAGTCACAAAAAATTCGTTATGAAAATTTATATCGCACTGTGTTTATTGTGAAGTGTGAGGACCATTATCTTTTACGAGTTCCGAAAAAAGGAGAAATCATGCAAGATTTGCATGAGTTTCCTTATGTGGAAAATCGTTTAACGAAATCGAAAGCGGGTGATTATCTGAAATCGGAATATCAAATTGAGGCGACATATAAACAGAAGTTGAACATTGTGAAACATACATTCACACGGTATCGTGCGCAGCTTTTTCCCTTTATTTTTGAAACGAATAATATGGCCGAGGTTAACTCATTGAAATGGGTGTCCCGAAGTAAAATCGGTGATTACGCGTTTTCTTCGGGACATCGACGAATTCTTTCGGAATTAACTTCAGAAAGTTTTAGATATTTGTAAAATGCTGTATTGGCATTATACAAGGAAATTGTGAAGCCTTCGGCTCCACCAAGAAAGCCCCGTTTAATGAGATAACTTTTTAAAAACGTGAAAAACCCCCTGAAAAGGGCTTTTGAAAAGGATGAACGTTTTTTTCCTTTATGTTGTTTTGCATAAAGGTCAGAATATTTTTGCATTTTGTTCAGAAAATCTTCTGTGGAATCGTAAGGATAATGGATTGCGGGGTATTTTAACGACACCATTTGAAGACCGTCATCGATAACTTTTTCATGAACTTCGTCATGGGAATAGGATGTTTGATTTCGATTATAAAGACGGACGACACGGTCGGGATACCATCCACACCATCGGATCCATTTTCCATTGTAATAGTTGTTTCGCGGAAATGAATAAACCGAATCGGGACTTAGTGACAGTTGTTGAATTTCATTTCTGAGTTCTGGCGTTAGTATTTCGTCGCTATCCAGGGCGAGGATCCAATCGTTTTTAGCGAGATTCGTGGCTTTATTGCGACACAACCCGAATCCTTCGAATGGCGCTTCGTGGACCACAACATTGGGATATTGTTTGGCTATATCAATGGTGTTATCGGATGAGCCGGTGTCGTACACAAGCACTTCGTCAAAGTCCTTGACAGAGTCAAGGACAGACCCAATCTTTTTTGCACTGTCTTTTGTGAGAATGGCAACTGTTATCATAGTAAGGTTATTGTAACATAAGGACGAAAAGGACGAAAGGGACATAAACGACAAAAAAAATTATTTATCCTTTTCGTCCTTTTCGTCCATATTGCGACAAAGCCCCGTTTCCGTTACAATTAAAATTCTTATTTTCAAAGGAGACCCGTCATGACCCAAACATTACTTGAAACACCAGAATACCTCGTCCGCCGCCCCAGAAGAAACCGTAAGGACTCATCTATTCGCTCCCTCATCCAAGAAACACGGTTGCATCCTTCGAACCTGGTCGCCCCACTGTTCATCATTGAAGGACAAAACGAAAAACAAGCACTTCCCTCTCTCCCCGGAGTCTACCGCTATTCCGTCGATTTTCTGATTCAAGAAGTTCAAGAACTCTACCAACTCGGAATCCGCGCAGTGGATCTTTTCCCCATCATCCCACCCGAACGGAAAGATCCCTTTGGCTCCGAATCCCTCCGCCCCGGCAACCTTCTTCAAACGACACTCGAAGCGCTAAAACGTGAAATCCCCGAAATGTGCCTCATGGTGGATATCGCTCTTGACCCTTACACCGACCATGGTCATGATGGCCTCGTAACAGAAGAGGGCGAGATCGATAACGACACCACATTAGATGTCCTCGCGGAGATGTCCCTCAACGCTGCCGATGCCGGAGCCGATGTGATCGCCCCAAGTGATATGATGGACGGGCGTGTTGCTCACATTCGACATAAACTGGATTCCTATGGCCATACAAACGTCAATATTCTCTCATATGCAGCCAAATATGCCTCTGCTTTATATGGCCCTTTTCGGGATACACTGGGATCAGGGCTCAAAAAAGGAGACAAAAAGTCTTATCAAATGAACCCTGCAAATGTCCGGGAAGCCCTGATTGAATGTACACTCGATGAACTGGAAGGGGCCGATTTTCTGATGATCAAACCTGCGCTTTCTTACCTCGATGTAATCGCTAAAGTGCGAGAACAGACAAACCTTCCAATTGCAGCATTTCATGTGAGCGGAGAATACGCGATGGTTCTCGCAGCGGCCGAAAAGGGATGGTGTGATGCCGATAAGGTGCTCTGGGAGCACCTGACAGCGATCAAAAGAGCGGGTGCCGATTTTATCTTAACTTATGCAGCAAAAGGTTTTGCGAAAAATTTGTTAAACTAACCATTTAAATATTAACCGACTTACGATCGTCCAATCGCGGGAGCTTTCACGTCAGCCCAAAGAGCAAACATTAATAAATTCTTTCATTTTTGATTTTTTTGTCCAATCCTTAGCTGTGTAAGCCGTTTCATATTTTGCAAATACACGCTGAACTTCTGTAGATTTTTTATATTTTTCTTTAACCATCTTAACTCTACTCTCAAATTTAGGTGCCAAGTCGGTACGAGCTTTATTTTTTAGTAATAGATCAAGCACAAGAATATTTTCCTCCAATATGCAAGCATGAAGCGGTGTTACACCAGATTTAAAAAGATTTATATTCGCTCCTCTTTTAATAAGAAGACGTGCTATTTTTGCAGAATCTTTTCCTTTGGAATAAGCGGTCACATGCAATGGGCTGAAATGTGGTTTTTGACAAAACTCCATATCAACACCCTGATCTAGAAGATATTTCATGGCAACATAGTTATTTTTTTTTGCTAAACTATAAAGAATACCCTTCTTATATCCATGCTTATCAAATAGAAGTTGAGCAATTTTAAAGTTTTTTTTCTGACATGCAAGAAATAAAGAATCATTCGATTTAACATTCAAATCTAACAATCGCCTTACAAAATCGATATCGCCTGCCTTCACTGCATTATTCAACACCCTGGCTCTCTCTTGATCCTTTAATCCATAAACATATGTTTTGAAAGCAAAAGGGTTATCTTCTGAAAGCTCTGAAATCTTATTCATTTTACAACTCCTTGTTTTATAAACATTTAAGTATACAAGCGAAAAATTTAATGACCAGTTATTTTTTAGGTCTACTGAGAGATGTCTCAAATGTGACAATACCCGCAGGCATATCGGAAGGTAATTTATTGCGAAATTGTTGCTCAAATGTGTCATTGAGCTCGCTACGCACTTGATCACGACGATCTTTCGGTACATTATTTAGCTGTTTATGCAATTCTGATCGTTCCACCATAATCGCTTCCACAACACTTTCATCTTGAAAAATTGCTTGGAGAAGGGGTTTTGAGGCCAACCAAACGCGGTATGGCTTTTCAGTTTTCCCATCCACTCCTACAAAATCAATGAGATTCGGATAGTACTCAACTTTTTTCTGAACATCTTTAACTTTTTTTGATTCACAGTCATATAAAATACTTTCAGGCGTTTGAATCTGTTTCAACATTTGTGCAAAAAATAAATTCAATTCGGGATCATCCAATTGAATATTCGCTAAGTGTTTCGCTTTTCCGATTCCCTTACCCTGTTCATCAAGTCGTTTAAGCGCCCGCACTACGGCTTGCCACAGTTCATTAACGGCGTCAGGTCGCTTTTCTTCGAATTCTTGAAAAAATGGGCGATCCGCATAAATGTTTTCTATCAGCCGCCGAATGATTCCATTGTGCGCATTTAAAAGGGCACTTTTTTCATTTGTGGTGGGGTCTTGCAAAAAGACATTGAGATTCACTTTACTCAGAGCATTGATTTTGATCCAGTTATCTCTACTCTCACCTGGCACTTCGTTTTTGTCATATAACTCTTCTTGTAAGAGATTAAGACTATCTCGTGACCGATTTTGCATGTAACAAACGTATTCTCTCCGAATAGTTCCCCGAACAAGAAAATTCTGCAATTGGCTATAGGTGATAATGGCCAGCAACATGAGAATGGAAAAGACTATCGGCAATACGTTCATGGGTAATTCACCGGGGTGCTGGTGTTTGATAATAGAAAGGCATACTCAATAGGTTCTTCTCGATCTTTGATCTTCACAAGGATCCTGATGAGTGCCGGCAAATCTTTTTCTTCAGATGACCAAGAAGGAAGATCCTTGTCGTAATCTCCGACAACTCTCTCCGGATCAATCCGCAATCTCTTTTTTTCAGGGGGTATCGGTTTATAAAAAATAAAATCTAATTTTTCAACATTCTCTTGCAACACTTCCGTTCGCATCGGAGGATCAGGATCGGGAGATCGTTTAGGAGCCGGCCAAGTCAGAAGAACCAGCCGTTCATGTTGATCCACAAACAGCTTTCCCAAAACTTCATTCGAAAATAGCGAACCAGCGCCTGTTCCATTATCATACGTAAAAATTAAGCTTTGTGATTTCTCTTCGAAAATCTCCGCTGGCTTTGTAAAAAAGTAGATCCCCACATTTTGCGTGTCTTGACCCGGATTGAGAGTTGTTGGGATGATCTGATTGAGCCGGTATTGTGTATAAAGAAACTGAAAGTTTTTCTGCAGAGCTTTTTGAATGGTGACTTGTGCCCGCGTTGACTGCTCATAGTAGCCCAAAAGGGCCGTCAAAAGAATAGACATCAGCCCTATGGCAATCAATAATTCTAGTAATGTGATACAACGTTTACTCTTCTTCATTCACCACCAATTCTTGTTCTTTCTCCACAAACAGTTCATAAAAGAAATTTAAAGGTTTTCCTTCTTTGGGTGTCATGGTGATCCAAACCGGAAACAAAGCGAATTGCGGAGGCTTTCCACTAGGTTTTGTCTGTGGTTTCCCAAAACGATAGGTCATTTCGTATGGCCAATTCTTCGTTAAGGTCACCCCTTTTAATAAATCTTGTCCTACGGGAACAGCTTCTCGATTTTGAAGTTGTTCCCAAGTGATTCGATTTTGATACATCTGTTGAGCGATATTCACAAAAATAATATTGGCAATGCGGTCCGATTCGATTTCATCTAAAAATAGTCTTTCTGAGCGAATCATCATCAATTGTGGAGCTAATAATGGAAATGCACAAAGAGCCACAAGTGCTAATGCAATGAGAACTTCTAAGAGTAAGATGTGACGTTTAGTTTTTCTGAGCATCGGCCTCCCGCATCTCTCTAACTTGTCTGGGATAAAATTTTTCGCGCTCAATTTCTTTATCTTCAAACATCTCGTCATCGGTCACTTTAATAGAATGGGGATACCCATTCAGGACAATCGTCTTTCGTAAGGGTCCTTGAGTGTTGATGGAATCGTATCCGGATAGAATTATAGTCCCTTTTGGAATGGCATGAGCGATAGCAGAAAAGACGAGAGTGATTTTACCGATATAACGTTCCTCTTCGGCAGTCACCCAAGCCGCTGATTTAATCCCTTCAATATTGGGATTAGCATTGAGTATTCTTCCCAGTCCTCGATTCGTCGGTGTCTCTGATTCCATCGTCGTTTTGAGAACACTCCCCTCTTGTTCGAAAACAATCTTGACGTTTTCATTGTGAATCAACATCGTTTCTAAGGCAGCTTGTAATTTTTGTTGCACCAAAGAGACACCAGAGCGAAATTGTTGATCACGACGCATCTTCACGATATTGAAACCGACGACTCCCGCCACCATGGAGATAATGGCAAGAACAATCATAATTTCAATTAGCGTGAAAAAACGTCTATTCTTCTTGAGAGTCATCACGAAACATGCTCCCAGGGTTTTCACGCTTATATTTTTCGTATCGACTCGACATCGCCCGGACCCTTCCATCAACCATGCGAACATCGTACTTTTGGCCCCAGCCATCTTTAATGAGGGCGTTCGGATTTTGCACTAAAGGAGATGTTTTAATGAGATTTTCCCAGTTACTTTCGACATCATCCTCTGCTTTGGGATTTTCCGAGATAATCAGTGTCAGGATCGTCTCGATCTTTTCCTTTCCAGTTTTCGTTTTGAAAGCTTTCCCTTCTTCCATCGTTCCTTGATAGTTGTACGCCACCACACCAATAATAAGGGCAATCAGGAACATAACGATCATCATTTCGATAAGTGTGACGTGTCTTCTTACACAAGTTTTCATAGTGTTCACCTTTTGTTATGGGCTGCCGGTAAAGGAGGCAATATCTGATAACGGTAAAAGAATCGCCAACATGACAAGCCCAATGATTCCTCCCATCACAATCAAAATTACAGGCTGTGCCAAGGCCACCAGTCGGCCCAATGTTTTTTCTAAAGAACTTTCATACATGTCAGCAATGCTGTGCAACATTGTGACAGACTTTCCAGTTTCTTCTCCTATCGCCAACATTGTGGGAACAATGCTGGGTATATAACGGGACTGTTTCAGCTCTTGACTGAGCGAGCTCCCTTCCATAATCTTCTGTTCAGCTTCGGCAACTTCCCGTTCAAGAAGCCGATTATTCAAAACAGCTCGCGACATGCGGAGAGATTCAATAATGGTTAAGCCTCCTTGCTGCAAGGTCGCCATGGTGCGGGAAAAACGAGTCAAAGCTGCTTGGATAATAAGCGTCTTCACCACCGGTACTCGCATGAGAAGTTTTTCAATTTTCTCACGTCCTTTTTCCGTATAAAACTGCCACACCACAAAACCAACACCACAAAAAATGAGCGGAATATACACCCACCACCAGTCGCGGAAAAAGTGGCTCATACCTAAAACAAACCGAGTAAAATTATTGAGTTTTCGGTCAACAAAAATTCCTTCAATCGAAGGGACCACAAAACCTAAAAGAAGTCCGATGACTAAAAGCGAAAATATTGCAAGAACTCCGGGATAAATCATGGATGTTGTGATTTCCCCTTTCAGTTTTTGTTGTTTCGAGAGGAGTTCTGTCAGTCTTTCGAGAACTAATCCAAGATTTCCCGAGGCCTCACCGGCAGCAATCATGGATGAATACAGTTTACTGAAGCTGTCCGGATAAGCTTTCATCGATTCGGACAGCGAACTTCCCCCTTTAATCTGGTCGCATAAGCTCAATAATATCCGATGATACCGTTCTCTGTGATTTTGCTCCTCAATCGTCACCAGACTTTGGTAAAGGGGAACACCCGCATTCACGAGCTGGGATAATTGGAACGTGAATGTCACAAGAGCTTCCGATTTGAGATTCTCTTTAGAGGACACCTTCACTTTTGTTGAAAGTTGCGTGACCATCAAACCGCGGTCGCGAAGCTTTATCTTAGCCTCTTTTTCTCCTTGCGCTTCAATGACACCCTTATGTTTTTTGGAATGGCTATCCAATGCATGGTAGTGATACAACGGCATTACTCTTCATCCACCCCCCGGATCACCCTCAATACTTCCGATTCAGTAGTAATCCCTTGTAGAACGAGTTGTGCACCGTGATTCCGCAAAGGCAGCATCCCGTGTTCCAATCCCGCCTTTCTCATTTGAACAGCGTCAGGACTTTTGACAATTTGTTGTTGTATAGCGCTGTTGATGGTGAGCAGTTCATAGACTCCGTGCCGCCCTTGATATCCTGACTGATAACAATTTTGGCAGCCTGTTCCTCGGTACAACTTCCCCTTGGGGATCATGGAGCGTTTGAGCCCAAGCCCTTTTAATTCATCATCGGTCGGACTATAGGCCTCCTTACACGAAAGGCAAATCGTTCGGACAAGACGTTGCGCGAGGACTCCGACCACACTTGATGACAAAAGATACGGCTCGATCCCCATATCCACTAATCGCGTAATGGCAGACGGCGCGTCGTTTGTATGGAGAGTACTCAAGACTAAATGACCAGTTAACGATGCTTGGATGGCAATTTCAGCTGTTTCCAAATCACGGATCTCTCCCACCATCACCACGTCCGGATCTTGTCGCAAAATATGACGCAGCCCAGCAGCAAAAGTGAGGTTAATTTTTGGACGAACACCAATTTGCGCGATTCCTTTCAAATTGTATTCCACCGGATCTTCAATCGTCATGATATTGATCTCATCTGAATAAAGATCGTTCACTCCGCTATACAATGTTGTTGTTTTACCACTTCCCGTAGGTCCGGTGACAAGGAGAATCCCTTCTGGAAGATGAATTAAACGTTTGAATTCTTCCAAAGTCTCCGAAAGCATCCCCAGTTGCTCCAATCCCAGCGTGATATTCCCCTTAATCAGAATCCGCATCACGATCCTTTCTCCGTCCACAATCGGAATGGTGCTCACACGAAAATCAATTTCACGACGTCCCATTCTGAGCTTAATCCGACCATCTTGTGGCAACCGCCGTTCCGCAATATCCATCTTTGCCATCACCTTAATCCGTGTCAGCAGCTGAGATTGATATTCAGAAGCAGGAGTATGTCGGGCGTGGAGAACTCCGTCAATCCGATAGCGAACTCTTAACCCATCTTCCAAAGGTTCGAAATGAATATCCGAAGCGCCCTGTTGAATCGCTTCGCTCAAAATGAGATTCAAGAGTTTGACAATCGGAGAATGCGCACGCGCGTCATCAAGGAGATCATAGACCTCGACATCCGAAGAATCCATTTCTATTTCTTTGGATTGTTCATCCAAGTCAGCAAGCAATTGAGAAGCCGCCCCATGCTCCTTATTGTAACAATCATTGATCGCTGTCATAATGAAGTCTCTGGGGCAGTAATGAGCCTTCACATCAGCTCCCAAAAGAAGACGCAGCTCTTCTAGGGGATCCAAATTCAACGGATCTGCCACTGCCACAAGAATTTCTTCTCCTTCTTTATCAAAAGGGAGAACATTATGACGCTTCACAAAAGCGTAGGGAACTTTTTGATAGAAATCACGAGTCAGATTGATTTCCGGAGCCTCTTTTAAGACAGTCATGCCGAATTGCTTGGCGAGATTCTCGTTCACATCATCTCCGCCCAAAACCCCTTGACGCACCAATTCGTCACCAAGCGAAAGTCCGCTAGATGGAGGAACAGGCTCCTCTTCTTTTTTTTCGGGTTTGTTGGTCATTTTCTTTAACCAACGCTTGCCCTCTTCGAACAGATCTTTAGCGTCCATCATATTCTCCGCATGAACAATATCCCCCTCGTCTGAGAGAAGCAGGATAGCATCCAATTTGCGAGGAAGTGTAATGGTCGCGAGGATTTCCGCACAACATTTTGATTGTATGGGCAAAGGCACGTCTCTGATATTGCTCTAGGGATTCATTCAAACGGCACAAAAAGCTAGGGAGATCCCCAGGTCGTTCACTCAATTTTTTAAATTTCACTCTCTCAATATCTTCACACGGATCGTGAATGATCTTCGGGGTCATAAAGATAATCAATTCTGTGGTGCGATCTTCCATTTCAGTCATGCTGAACAGCTTTCCAAAGCCTGGGATTTCTCCGAAGAAAGGAATCGACTGCCTTTGGTCATTGGTTTCTTTCCGGCGCAGACCTCCCATCACCAGAGTCTGACCATCAGCAATCAACACTTCATTCGTCAACTCACGTCGTAAGACGTTAGGACGGTCAGGCTGATTCGCCACTGGTTCAATGGTATCAAAAGTGATATAGGTTTCTAACGTCACATAGTCTACATCATCATCTGGATACTCATCACTTTCGCTCCGCAAGTGAACAGTGGGGGTCACCTTAATGGTGATTCCGTACTGCGCTCGAACAAAGGAGTCACGCGGAGTATTGGCGTTCGTTGTCGCAATGAAATTCACACCTGTTGTAATTGAGATTTCGTCAACAATGTTGATTTCAGCAGGAGTCTGATTAATGGTCACAACAGAAGGGTTGGCATTCAAAGAAATGTTATCTTGGGTCAAAAGGAACTTGTAAATCAGATCGAATGCCGGGGCACAGCTGCTTGTTTTGGGACGGCTTAGCAAAAACTCGAAAATCCCCAAAGCAGCAGGTTGATCCCAATCCACACAGGTCAACCTTTTGTTATCCGCGCAACCACCAATCTTCAACAAATTCAAACCATAATCGGTTCTTTCGGTGCTTCTTCTCTCAAAAACAAGAACATCGATCTGCACCATCTTCTTCGGCGTATCCAATTTGGCCATAATCTCCATTAACCGCGGCAACAAATCCTTTTCCACCACCATAATGATCGAACCAGTTTTTTCATCCACGATAAAATTAGGATTCTTTTTAGCCGGCTCCTTCTTCTCATTCACCTCCATTCCCGGGTCGACTACAGGTTCACCATAAAGATAATAATCGTTGTCGAAAATCGGAAAGGGTTCATATGGCCTATCAATGTCATTCACTGTCACATTCTGATCTATCTTCTGCTCTTGATCCACATTCTGTCCAGGAACTTGAGGCAAACCTGGCTGCTGCTGCGCGAATCCGATTTTCTGAGTGATCATCGCTATGTAAATTTGTTGAAGAACATCGGCCAGATCTTGAGCAGATGAGTGTTTGACACGATACCACTGCACTACCTTTTGGCGTCCACCCCCAATTTTGCTTTCAATCCTATGGATCATTTGCTCGGCCATCTGAATTTCTTGTTCTGTTCCCACAAGAAAGACCGCTTGTGACAAGCTTTCAAGAACAATAATCTTCAATCCATTGACAACATCCTCATCTTTTTTCTTTTCTGGCTTGCCAGATTCGGTCTCAAATACTGTGGACTCCCCCGCCAAATGATCAAACATGGATGACAACACTTTGGCCATCTCCTCAGCTTTGATCTTTGCCAACGGAACCAACTTGTATTGCCTTTGGCTCTTGCTGGATGCCACAAAATCGTAAAGTTTCAAAAGATCTTGAATATCGCTCACCTGTGAAATCACTAATACCTCGCGACCAATCTGCTCAATGAGCGTCGTCTTAGGGTTGACGAACTTATTGAGGAATGTCCACGTTCTTTTCACATCTGCTGGATCAGGAGTGATGATAAACGCAATCCGCTGCTCCGGCGGCAAATAGGCCAAATCTTGAGGACGATTGGTAATCAAGGTCACTGGCGCGGTCGTTTCTTGAATTTCATACAACTCCCGCAAATAAGGATTCAGCTGACGAATCCCAATCCCATTTTGCGACAAAATCATGTCCAGCATATTTTCCCAAGAAGCCTTAGGAATAGGGATGTTGGAATTGACGCTAATGCGAATTTCACCTAATTCAGGGGTCATCACATAAACGTAATCTTGAGCGCCGTAATCCAACACCAACTGCTCAATTGTCGAATCAGGTTGATGCCATAGAGCGTACATATCGGTCTTGGAAGACTGACTGGCCATCTTTTGCCAGTCTTGATTCAGTTCCTGAATTTCGGCTTTTGTTTCATTGATGAGACGGAGAAGTTCTTCATAACTCTTGGGTTCAGCATCCAATCGATGCAACTTGTAAACGTCCGCATATAACTCACTAAGCGATTCTTTTTTCAGCTCGAGCTCTTGATTCACCTTAATCAACGCCGCTTCCATTTGCGGATCCAAATCGGTGACACCGCGAACGAGCCCTTTTTTCTTTTCAGCAATGGTTTGCCCGTAAAGGGAGATACAGAAGGGTATCAGAATCAGTACCAGGAATATTGTTCGTTTCATGCTCAATTACTTTCCGTTAAAAGGAGTCAAGTTTTCCGTTTCTTCACCATTGCCCATGATCTGCTCGGCATTCTTAGGAACCGAGATCACAGTAATGGTCGATTGAGGGATATCCAACTCAATTTGCTTCATATCAGTTCTTGAAGCATTAAATAATGTCCCCACTAAAACCTGGCGATCATCCCGCTTTTCAACACCATCAAAGACAAACAAAGGCCCTTGAATTTTGCGCTCTACAAAGTCATCGATCTCTTGCACAGTATCCAATTTTTCCCAGCCAGATTCCGTTTTGACCAGCCAATCTTGAGGAACCAAGGTCATCTTGTCCTTATCCACCTCAAACACATATTGCGACCTTGTTCGCGCCGACAGAAAACGGAAGCTTTGCTGGATCTGTTGAGGAGACCACCGCTCCTGAGATTTCAATAAATTCAACACAATCTTATTCGACCCATCCCCATTCCACAAATCAAAAGTCAACAAACGCTCCGCAACTTTTTTCAATTGCAACAACGGTTTTCCCATAGTTTCCGGACCAGGCTTAGCGGCGTGCCATCTTCCATTGTCCCAATAAAGAACATCCCCTTTATCGACGTACACAGAATAGAGTTTTTCTCCGTTAGTGAAGTCTAAACGCTGCTTCTTTGAAGCCTCTTCGTACTCATCTCCACCATGACGCTCAAAGAACTTGTCGACTCCGTACCACTTCGCCTTCTGCCGTGCCAGAAGCGTTCCATCCACACGGTTTTCACCAATTTTCCATTGCATCCCACGGTTAAACTGCGCAAATTCTTTTTGAGCTAATTGAAACTGCGAACGAGTCACAGGATCCTGCACAACAGCACCCTCTTCGTTCATCATAGACACATGAACTTTCGCCTCTTTCTCAGCCGGATCCGCCTCAATCCATAAAGTTGTCGGACTGTTGCCCGGACTGAACACATAACGCGGAGGACTCTGCGTCCGATCATAAAGTAAAAATAACTTGTCTCCCTCTGACAAAGCTCCTTGATCACGAGTGTTTGCCAAACCAAAATAGACAGCATTTGAATCCAAATTCACATCCGGACGTCCATTCGGCCCATAGTAAGTCAATAAATTCCGAAGATCCGGCAACTGCATCTTGGGTGGAGCAAATTTCAGGGTAAACAACGACGACCCAATCGAATCATAAGCTCCCTTCTCAAGCACAAAAGCACTCTCGGGAAGAACGCGTGGCTTGGGCAGCGCCTCCGAAACAGCAATCACAGATGGACGCGAAAAAGTCACACCCAATCCCACAACCACAAGGCATAGGGCAAGCCCCACAAGACCAATATTTAATAAAATGAGCCACTTTCTAGGCATCAATTTCATCCTTATTATTAGAACCAACTTACAATCAACAAGTTAGCTTATTTAGGGTACAAATATTCACTGTAACCTCTCATTAGTAATTATACCCCGCCATTTCAATAAATGGCAAATAAGAGAACCCCTCTTGTTTTATTAAAAAAAATACTTATTAACCCCATTCTCAGCTGAAAAATATAGGTATCTGACACTAAATGGCTTATAAACTTCTCATATGATTTAAAGGAGTTTTTATTGCTTAGGGTAGAAATTTTTTATATAAAGGAAGAAGAGCAGAAAATAAAGGAGTTGCGTTATGGAACCAGAAAAGCCTAAAAATCCTAAAAATCCTGAGAAGCCTGAAGAAGAAAAGAAAGAAAACGAGTCTTCAATACAGGATAAAATTACTGATCGATTCGAAGATTTGAAGCAGAGTGACAATATGAAAAAGATGACGAGCTTTATTAAATCAAACACAAAAGACACCGTGGCATATATCGCTCTTTTTGTGGGTATATTGCTGTTGTTTTTCAAGGAATTTTGGGGTGGTTTGATTATTGGAGCGGTGGGTGGTTTCTACTTTGCCGATCCGATCATTCACTGGATACGAAATTTCCAAGAATATCTTGAGAAAGAAGGTCTTGTGAAGGTTTTGATTCTATTTTGTGTGGCGCTAGGTTTCTTGATTATTGGTCCAGCTTTTTTCTTAGGTGCGGTAGCTGCGATTGGAATCAAGTTCATTTTGATTGGTGAAAAGAAGTCCTAAAACTTGGTAACATAGCAATCTTTCACATCACGAGGCGAACATGGCACATATCAAAACCAAGCGTGGGCTTGACATTCCGATCAAGGGGAAGCCGAAGGGACCGGTTCAGACATTGCCTGAAGGATCGGCGAATCGTCTTCGGCTGATTGCATTAGATTTTTCTCCATTCACCTATGTCAAACCAAGACTTCTTAAAAAGTCTGGTGAGGTGGTAAAAATTGGGGAGCCTTTAGTGGAAGATAAGGGTTGCTCTGGCCGGATATTTGTTTCCCCAGCCGCGGGTGTCATCAAAGAGGTACGCCGAGGATTGAAAAGGCGCCTTATGACTGTAGTGATTGAGGTGGCTGAGAACGAAGAAATTGTTGTGCTACCTCCGATGGATGTCTCATCGGTTTCTCGAGAACAGCTGATCGAAAGATTTAAGGAATCGGGACTTTTCGCTCACATTCGCCAACGCCCTTTTGATAAGATCGCTGACCCGACAAAAACGCCTCGATCCATCTTCGTCAAAGCAATCGAGTCAACACCCTTTGCACCTCCTCCGGAACTCCAAGTCGAAGGTCACGAAAGTGATTTTCAAAATGGATTGGACGCCTTGTCCAAAATGACAAGCGGGTCGGTGCATTTGGTTTATCGAGAAGGTTCTGAATGCCGTGCATTTACTCAAGCCAAAAATGTGGAACACCATACAGCAGAAGGGCCCCATCCCATTGGGAACAGTTCTGTTCACATCCATAAAATTTCACCCATTCAAAATGCGGAAGATGTGGTTTGGACATTATCCGCCTATGACGTCATGTGTATTGGCCACCAATTGAGAACTGGAAAAATCTATTTGGAGAAAGTGATCAGCGTTGCGGGTCCTGGCATTTTGCCTGACCGCGCTGGGTATTTTCGGGTCCGTCGGGGTTGTCCGATAGAACCTTTGATTGTCAATCGTGTGGAGAAAGGTTCGATGCGATTCATTACCGGAAATATTTATACCGGTAGCAAAGTGGAAGCCGATGGTTTCCTTGGTTTTTACGATTTTGGGTTTATTGTCATTCCTGAAGATGTGAGTCGCGAGCTTTTGCACTTTTTCCGTTTAGGAATTGATAAATATACAGCCAGCAAAACGTATTTCTCGGGTCATTTGGACAATTCTGAGAGAGAGTATAATTTTACCACCAGCAATCATGGGGAGCACCGAGGTTTTATCATAGCCAAGCCTTACGACAAAGTCATGCCCATGAATATCCCGACCATGCATTTAGTCAAAGCGGTCATGGCCGAGGATTATGACTTAGCGGAATTGTATGGGTTGTTGGAAGTGGCGCCGGAGGATTTTGGTCCCGCGACATTTGTCTGTCCATCGAAGATGGAGATGGTGGAAATTGTGCGTGATGGCTTGCGCTCTTATGCGCGGGAAGTTCTTGAGTAGCGACGATTTTTTTTCTTTACCGCGAAGATCGCGAAGATTTTG
>JAAKFL010000024.1 GCA_011065065.1 Chlamydiota bacterium
TAAATCACCACAGAGGTCGCAGAGAACTCAGAGAGAATCTCATTATTTCTTTCTCTGTGTTCTCTGCGACCTCTGTGGTGAAATTATATTTTATCAACAAATTTTCCAGCGGGAATTGCTGCAAAAACGGCTAATTTTGTCTTTGCACTTTATTTGATTCGTGGTAGTTTTTTTTATAAAATATAAAGTAGAGAGGATACCTTACAGGAGAGGATTATGAGTAAACTTGACAACCTAAAAAAATATACAACGGTCGTTGCTGATACCGGAGATTTTGATTCGATTAAAGAGTATCATCCTCAGGATGCGACAACCAACCCATCATTGATTTTAGAAGCAGCGGATAAGCCCCAATACCGACATCTATTGGATGAGGCGATTTCTCATAGTGAGGAAAAAGGGCGTAACGAAAAGCATCGTCTCGAGCTGTTAATTGACAAAATATTTGTCAATTTTGGTGTTGAGATCCTTAAAATTGTCCCTGGTCGTGTTTCAACAGAAGTGGATGCGCGTTTATCCTTTGATGTGGAAGGGAGCATTCGAAAAGCTCACAACCTTATAGCTCTTTATGAAAAAGCGGGAATTTCGCGGGATCGCATCTTGATCAAATTGGCATCTACATGGGAAGGGGCAGTTGCTTGTCGCCAGTTGGAGAAAGAGGGTATTCACTGTAATATGACCTTAATGTTCAGTCTTGCGCAAGCGGTGGCCGCTGCTGAAGCAGGATGCACTCTGATGTCTCCGTTTGTGGGCCGGATTCGTGACTGGTACCTGAAGCATGAAGGGCACGATTTTGAACCCCACGAGGATCCTGGAGTCCTATCAGTCAATGAAATTTATCATTATTTAAAACATTTTGACTATAAATCTCAGGTGATGGGAGCGAGCTTTAGAAATTCAGGTGAAATTTTAGAGCTTTGCGGCTGTGACTTACTCACGATTTCTCCGAAGTTTTTGGAGGAATTAGCGAAAACTGAGGGTGAAGTCCCCAGAAAATTAGATCCTGAAAAAGCCAAATCTCAATCGATAGACCGCATAGAAATTGACGAAAAAGCTTTTAGATATTTGGTCAATGACAACGCGATGGCGATTGAAAAACTTGCTGAAGGAATCCGTAAGTTTGCCAGTGCCACGATCGAACTTGAGGCAGAGCTTAAAAAAATCTCTGTGTAGTCAAACAATTCTTCCATCCTTATAATTAGTGATATGGAAGAAAATTATCGGCAGATTTTAAGGGAGATTGGCGAAGATCTAGAGCGTCCGGGTCTTGAAAAAACTCCCTTTCGTTGTGCGAAAGCCATGGAGTTCTTAACGCGCGGCTATCGAATGGACGTGAAAGAGGTTATCAATTCGGCTCTTTTTCCTTCTGATGCCGACGAAATGATCATTATCAAAGATATTGAATTATATTCTTTGTGTGAGCACCACATGCTCCCCTTCTTCGGGAAGTGTCACATTGGGTACATCCCAAGTGGGTATGTTTTGGGTCTTTCAAAACTCGCCAGAATTGTGGATGTGTTTGCAAGGCGCCTTCAGGTGCAAGAGAATCTGACGATCGAGATCGCGAAAACCATTATGGAGCATACAAAAGCTGATGGAGTGGGAGTCATCATTGAAGCGAAGCACCTCTGTATGATGATGCGGGGTGTTGAGAAGCAGAATTCGGAGATGAAGACCTCTTGCATGCTCGGTTCATTCAAGAGCCAGAGTCAGACGCGATCAGAATTCCTCAAACTTGTCTTAAATACCTAAGTTCAAAGATTCTTTTTTGAAACATATCTAAAAAATTTAACCGCGAAGACCGCGAAGATCGCGAAGATACGCGAAGACTGGAGCAATCATAATGATTTTCCGATGAACGTGTCCGATTTGAAGTTTCAAAATGGAGCAAATTTTACATTTATAAATATTTCATATTTTTAAGGTAAGTTTTACTATATATAACCTCTTTACGCAGTAGATTTAAAAAAACAATTGAAGTTGGTCTGTTTCTTCGCGCATCTTCGCGGTCTTCGCAATCTTCGCGGTTAAATATTAAAGCCACCAAAATCCTAAATTTGTTTCGGTGATCTCTGTGGTGATTTTTTGTTGTCAAGAAAAAGATGTGTAGAATTGTAAGGGCTTGCGGCCATCTGTGTTCATCTGCGGCTAAAATCCGATTTCCTCAAAAATCATGGTTATGCTAGAAAGACGATATGACGAACCATAAGCTCCTAAACTTCACGCTTTCGGCAATTCTTCTCACACTTTTCTTTCTCCTCCTTTATTTCGGCCACTCCCTGCTCGTTCCATTTGTTGTAGCCGTTGTCATCTGGTATCTTATTGTTAACTTTGTCGACGCCCTAGAAAATATTCCCTATATTGGACGTTATATACCCAAATGGATTGCCTTCATCCTAGCCATCGTTGTGGCTTTTGCGGTGATCTATTTCATATTTAACTTGGTCTCTAACAATATTACGGAACTCATCAACATCGCTCCGAGCTATCAAGAACGCTTTCTCAAAGTAAAAGATCAACTCTTTGCATTTTTCAATATCAAAACACAACCTGATTTCAGCCAAGTATTCGAGAATTTTAACATGATCTCCCTCCTCTCCTCTGCCGCAGGAATTATGGCAGACTTTGGACGGAATTTATTCATCATCCTCATTTATGTTCTGTTTTTGCTCCTTGAACACAACTCATTTGACCAAAAGCTTTCGTTTTTGATCCGAGACCCTCAAAAATTAGCGTCGGCAAGAAACATGTTGAACAAAATTACTGTTCAAATTCAATCTTATCTAAAAATTAAAGCTTTGATGGGAATGATAACTGCAGGATGTAGTTATATCATTTTGTTGGTAGTCGGAGTCGACTTTGCCGATTTTTGGGCGTTGTTGATTTTTATTTTTAACTTTATCCCGAATATTGGGTCGATTTTAGCCACGATTTTACCCTGCCTATTGACTCTTATCCAATTTGACAGTTTTACTCCCTTTTTCATCGTCACACTCAGCTTATCAGCTGTTCAATTTACCATCGGAAACTTTCTAGAGCCCCGGCTCATGGGGAAATCATTTAATTTGAGTCCCCTAGTCATTATTCTTGGCCTTGCCGTTTGGGGTTATCTCTGGGGAATTGTCGGGATGTTGTTGTGCGTTCCCATTATGGTGATTGTCAATATTATTTTTGCAAACTTCCCTGGGACAAAACCAATTTCCATTCTGATGTCTGCGACAGGTGACATCGAAGATTAATATATACCGATCGTGTTTAAAAATCGGTTTTTGGCAAAGAGAAAGCCAAAATCCCGATTTTTTAAACACGATCAGTATCGATACATCCAATACAAAAAAGACGATAAGGTTCCAAGGGCGACACCTGCAATGACATACGCTTTGTATATTTGTGCGTAGAGATCCATTTTAGTTTCATGACCGACAATTTTAAGAAGGTAAATTTCCTCATATTTTAATAATTTAAGGATCTCATCCTTGATATTGGGATCGCCGAAATAAATTCTCATTCCTTTCATTAAGAAAAAACCCAGATCAGAAATATTACGGATAGATATGCGTTTTTCTAGTTTTTTAAAGAGACCACTGCAATCGACTTCATGGGGATCTAACGACACACTGGTAAACATTAATTGATTATGTATCCAAATTTTTTCTGACATGTACGAACGAATTGTTTCCAAATCCAGCTCATTTGCATAGATCTTATTTTTTATATCCTGATAGTAATAATATAATGCGATTTCTAAAATTTGATTCCAACTGTCCCATGCAGGGTATGGCTTGAAATATCTGGTATCTTCTTCCATCCCCTCAATCTTTTCGTTTAAATTTTGTAAATAACTGCGTAGTGGTTTTAAGATCAGTTTAGATGAAAGATGATACCACTGTCTATTGACATTCATGGTAGAGAACAGGTCACGGGTTTCAAATTTTTGAAAAATAGAGTGGGCAATTTCACAGGGAATTTCTGGAACACTTGATGTCTCATCACAAAATGCTATCGTCATATCGCGATATTGAACACGTAAATCCATCACAAATACCCTAAATCATCATTCATATTACCTTTTAACTTTTTTTTTGAAAATTAAATTTCTCGATTTTTAAAGAGATTTTTCGTATAATCCTCTAAGAGGTATCTATGAGATTTTCATTTTTTCTATTGTTTTTGATCCCATTCCACATGGGATTTTGTTCCATTGACGAACAACAGTTTCACAAGGCTGAAGGACGTGAATATAAAGGTCTCACTTATGAGGAAGAAGGACGGTGGAATGAACCTTTCTTTTTTATCCAAATGGCCGATTGTCAATTAGGAATGTTCGATCACGACCTGTGTTGGGATAAGGAAATTCTCCTTTTAGAACAAGCAGTAGATCATATCAACCGCCTTCGCCCCAAATTTGTGATTGTCTGTGGAGATTTAACGAATGCCAAGCCATTTAAGAAGGCCTATGATGAGCAGGTTTATGATTATAAACGAATCATGTCGCGCGTTTCCCATGACATCCCATTAGTGTGTGTCTGCGGGAACCATGACGTGGGCAACAAGCCCTCAGCGAAAAAGATAAAAGCTTATGAAGATAATTTTGGAAGCCATTACTTTTCCTTTTGGGTGGGAGGGGTTCAATGTTTTACCTTAAATTCATCTCTATTTTTTAATCCTTCGAAAGCTGAGGAGATGTTTCGGGAGCAGAGAGAGTGGATTGAAACGGAATTAGTGAAAACTTTGTCGCTCAATCCCAAGCATCGTCTTGTCTTTACACATCACCCATGGTTTATCCGGGATCCAGAGAAGCTTTCCCTTCCGATTTTTGAAATTCCCCTTGAAAGGAGAATGGATATCATGAACTTGCTTGTGGATCAAAATGTGACTGCATGTTTCGCAGGACATTATCACAGAAATGCTTATGGCGTTTACAAGGGGATGGAAGTGGTGACAACCAGTGCACTTGGGAAGCCGATTGGGAAGGATCCATCAGGATTTCGGATTGTGAAGGTCTTTGAAGATAGGGTTGAGCATGAGTACTTTGGAATTGACGAAGTCCCTGAGAGTGTGAGTCTTCAATCTGAGTGACTTATACAATTTTTACCGCGAAGCTCGCGAAGACCGCGAAGATGCGCGAAGACAGGAACCGATCATAGCGACTTTATGATAAACATTTCCTCCTAAATAACAAAATTGCACGTCACTTATTATTAACAATTTAAAAAAAACATCCTGTCCATCCTTACAATCCTTTTTATCCTGTTTTCCTGTGCTAAAAAAAACAGGATAAAAGGATAGTAAGGATGGACAGGATGTGGTTAAATTTGATTAAGCCTTTACGATTAAGGTGAAAATGAGTTAATAACAGGCTATAACTCATGGAGGATCAGTATGAGATTTATTCCTCTTGTCTTTTTAACAGCTCTTCTTGCATCAAGCTCTGTTTCCGGAGCTTTAACACCCTTTTACCAAAGCACTTCAGAAATTGATGCGATCCTTGAAAATGATGATCTTCAAGAAAACTTAGGAACAACAAGGCTCATCACAGCCATCGTCAAAAATGAAAAAGGTTGGCTTATTCAAAACGACACCTACGAAGTTCAAGTCAATGTCCAATATGAATATTCTGGGAAACTCGGCCCAGTAAATTTTGAACTTTCATTCGAAGAACCACAAAAAATCAAAAAATCCAATGGCTAGGAATCGCTTACATACCATCAAATTCGGTTTTGCTCTACCAATGATATTCATCTTCATTCTCATGATCACCATTAACTTGCTCATCGATGGAATGCGAGATGGATTCATCATCGACACGGTCGGGATGACTTTTTTGACAGAGGCGAAGGCAGGAGTCTATATTCTCGGATTTTTTGTGTTTCTCATACTCATTTCAATTGCTAAACGCGTCGCTTTGCACAAGATTATTCTCACAGTCTTCCTTGGCTTCCCTCTACTGATTGGATTTTTTGGACTCGTGCTGGTTCCATTGATTCCCGATAATGAACAGACAAGCCTACTTCTTCGTTATTGGCCCATTGCAGGTTATTATATTCTAACCTCTTTCTGGATGGCTGGCTCTTTCTTTTTCTTTTGGGCATTCGGCAATAATCACTTTTCGTTTCGACAAGCGGGTTATTATTACCCCATACTTCTCATGCTCTCTCTCTTTATGAGTCTCTTCGTCAAAAACTATTTTGATTCTATTCTTGTCCAGTATACCAATCTTCCTATGAAATTTGCTGTAGTCAATGCCTTGGTATTCGTGATTGGGCTCGTTATTTTTGTGGTCTACTTTTTGATGAGCCGAAACCTGCCAAATATCCAACATGAATTAGATTCAAGAAGCGATGAGATCGATAAGTTATTTGGAGTCAGATATCTGATAACCATTGGGATGATCGCATTTGCAATAAGCTATCTGGCGGTGTATTCTTCTGAAGCATTTGGTAAGATCGCTCCGCTGGATCAATTGACTTCAACCATTCAGACCTGGCAATTGGTCACCATTTACCTGTTAGCCCCACTGGCTTTTGTTTTGTATATCCTTCGTGGAAAAGGATGGCGTTACACAGCCTATTCTGTGGCCTTCTTTGTCATCATATCTTTTTTTGCGTCTTGGGTGACGGTTCAATATAGCAACGGGTTTTCTCTGCTTGGAGCTGGTATTTACAACGTATTGATGTCCGGGTTGTTGGCCCCTTTTATTCTCATTTTAAAGGAAATGTCTTTTATCGCAGTTCCGAAAGAGACAAGATTTTTTACAAAAACCTGGGTCGATATTTTCTTTATGGGAGCCGGCATGGCCGTTGCCAACTTGTTCTTCGCACCTTTGACTGTCTTGATCCTGATTGTGTATGTGGTTGCTATCCACATGACTGGACTTCGAATAGAAAAATTTGCCCCCTATAAGAAATTTAAACCTAGGTAAAAAAACAAACCGCAGTATAGAGGGATTAATTATGGATTCCACATCAGGACTCAGCCAACCAAAAACATCTTTCACGACAGTTGAATCAATTCAAGATCTCCCAGAGGAACTTTTAACCTATGTTTTTTCAGTCTTAGATCCAAAAGAATCGGCAACAGTTTCTTTAGTTTGTCATTCATGGAATAACCTTACGAATGATGATCTTGTGTGGAAGATGAGAGCTCTCACATTAAAATACGATGTGAATCAAGGTGCTAAAAAGGGGTGGAAGGAGTTTGTTCACCGTTCCATTGTCCAACAAAATTGTGAAAACTATCTTTATGGAAGTGAAGAGAAGAGATCATTTTTTTTTAATAAAATTTCTCTCGAGAACTTTGTCAACTATCTTGCAGATAAAGATGTGTGGGAAACTCTCCCATATATTGATGATATCAATCAGTTCTTGATTTATGAAAATGCTCCCATGATCAAGGGAACTTTTCATGGAACCCCCGCTATTTCCGTACAGTATTATGTCCAAGATGAAGGAAATGTTGATAGCATTCGCATGTCCTCAATTATTACCCGTGAAAAACATGATTTCTGGATTAATGTTACGCTTCCCTATGACCAACTTCTCATAGATTTAAAAAAGGTCAAACAACTGGCTCGCCATGGTTTTTTACACGATACTGATGGTTATGGGGCTGTGTCGTATAGTTTAGCAGGAGCGGCATAACAAGTTTTCAGGAAATAACCACATCCTGTCCATCCTGTCCATCCTGACTATCCTTTTATCCTGTTTTTTTAGCACAAGATAACAGGATAAAAAGGATTGTAAGGATTAACAGGATGTAGTTAAGGGGTCCATGAGGACTGGCTCACTTCGCGGTAAAATGGCCACACTCGAATATTGCAGGTAAATTCGTAATTCAATATACAGCTAGACATGGAACCCCTTCTGTATTCTCTCATTGCCTCCTCAATACTCCTTTTAGGAGGTTTCATCAGCACCGTCTTGAAAATCTCTAAAAGTGGCGTGAGCTTCATGCAGCACTTTGCTGCGGGTGTCATTTTTGCAGCAGTTTCGGTAGAGCTCATCCCCATACTATTAAAATCACATCAGAAACTCGATATCGTCATAGGATTCCTATTAGGAGTGGGTGCCATGCTCCTCATCCGCACTCTTGGTCAGAAATATGAAACGACTCCCATCGGCATGATCACAGGAATCGGTGTCGACCTTTGGATCGATGGAATCTTGATAGGATTATCATTTATCGCAGCTAAAGAAAGCGGAATCATTATCACCACCGCCTTGTGCATTGAAGTGGCTTTTTTGGGAATGGCTCTCCTTCCCACAATGAAAAATAAGGGAATTTCCCTGGGAATTAGAGTGCTCACAATATTAGGCCTAGCACTACTTCTTCCTTTTGGAACAGCAACAGGGTTAGAAGTCATCCATAATCTTCCTGAAACATTTTTCGAGGGAACACTCGCTTTTGGGGTTGCCGCATTGCTCTATCTTGTTACCGAGGAACTCCTTTTCGAAGCTCACCAGGAAGTAGATTCCGTTTTTGGTTCAGCAGCATTCTTCATCGGTTTTCTCATAATTCTTCTAATTCATTGACAAGTCTATGCCCATGGTTTATAGGTTATAAAAAAAAGTCAAGGAGTGTTCAAAATGAACGAAAAGAGTAACGAATTTGCAGGAACAAGGATTCTGATTGTCGAAGACAATCCTATAAATCAAGTTGTGACGAAGGAAAATCTCGAAAAAGTCGGGTGTCAAGTTGATATGGTCGGAAGCGGAAAAGAAGCTCTCGTCCTGATTCCAGATAATACATATGATTTTATCTTCATGGACATCCAAATGCCAGATATGGATGGATACGAAGCCACGAAACAAATCCGAGCTAAAGAAAAAAATGGCAAAAAGACCTTAATTATAGCTCTAACTGCCAATGTCACACCAGAGGATAGGGAAAAATGTTTTCAGGCTGGAATGGATGATTACATTCCAAAGCCCATAGAGCTCAATACGTTAGCTAATATGCTTCGTAAACACAGTAATTAATAAACTCGACTTTGTACAAAGTCGAGGTAGCGTTAACCGACAACTCTGCCTAAAAGATCGTAGCCAGCGACTCCTGTGATTTCCACGTCGTAAAATTCCCCAAATGCTGTCACAAGACTTCCATCATTAATGATCACTTGCCCATCCACTTCGGGACATTGCCCTTGATGACGTCCTCGCATCAGGAGATCTGACTCGGGATGATACCCCTCAACCACAACTCTTAGGGTCCGACCCACAAGCTTTTGATTCAATTTCTCCACTTTCTTCAATTGAAGCCCTGCAAGTCTTCGATGACGTTTTCCTTTTACCTTGTCTGATATTTGGTCAGACAAGGTGGCAGCATGACTCCCCTCCTCAGGCGAAAATTGAAAAATCCCCACATTATCCAAGGGATATTCCTGAATAAATTGGGACAGCTCTTCAAACTGCTCTTGAGTTTCCCCTGGATACCCGACAATTAAACTGGTTCGGATGGTAAAATCGGGTATTCTCTCACGAAGATTGGTAATCACTCGGATAATATCTTCTTTCGATGTCGCCCGTCGCATCGACTTCAAAATATCGTTATTGACATGTTGAATAGGCATATCCAGATAACGACAAATACGACCGTCTGTGCGAATCAGCTCGATCAGATCATCATTAATCTCATCAGGATAGACATAGAGAAGCCTCAGCCAGAAATCTCTCTCATCTTGCAAAAGCTCCTTTAGCAAATGGACAAGACCGTCAGATTTTCGAAAACCTAAATCTTTCCCCCAATCTCCAAGATCCTGGGCAATCAAAATAATCTCTTTAACCCCTTGATCCAGAAGCAATTTTAACTCTTTAAGAATCCGTTCCACCGGCTTACTTTTCAAGGGTCCTTTGATATTGGGAATGATACAGTAGGCACACCGTTTGCGGCACCCTTCGGCAATTTTGAGATAGGCATAATGATGAGGAGTGGAAATTTGTCTGGGCACTTCCCCGGCCTCGAGATAGCTTCGAGTTGAAGTGATTTGAAACCCTTGTTCTTCAGCTTCAACTGCTTTTAAAATTCCTTCGACATCACCGGAACCCAAAAAATAGTCCACATTAGGATGATGTTCCTTGATCTGATCACTATGAGTTTGGACCATGCAACCTGTGACAATCACCTTCGCCCCCTCTTTTCTCTCGTCCATCGCCTCATCTATCACCGATAAAGCTTCGTCTCGTGACGCCTCAAGAAATCCACAGGTATTGATGATGATATAATCAGATTCCGGCATGTCATTGGCGACCTGGTACCCTGCCTTAAGGAGAATCCCGAGCATGACCTCCGTATCAACCAGATTTCGAGGACATCCGAGGCTAATAAAATAAACCTGATTCCCCCTGAGGCAGAATCGGCTTCCACCCTCTGGTTCACTGGCCACTACTGGAGTCTCTTGATACATCTTAAGCATATTTTTGTCCTTTGATCGTTATACCGATCGTGTTTCAAAAATCGGTTTTTGAAACACGATCGGTATATAACCCAAGTGTCCACCTATGAAGCATCCATCTAAAAACAGATTTTCCTCGTGCGAAAAAGGTCTATTTTTGCCTACTCTCATGGAGTATGTAAAAAAATAGCCCTTTTCCTCACAAGAAAAATCTGCATTTTATCTGAATACTTCATAGGTGGACACTTGGGTTTATAGGATTAAATTATAGAAAAAACTGGGATTATTGGCCATGAATGAAAAACACCAGTTGCAAAAAAAACTGTGATAAATAGAATTATGTAATGATTTACTTATCACAACCTTACGAGTCTCGTTGGGATGGTGTTTAGGAATAATCTCTATGACTCTAAGGGATGGTGGGGATGGTGAATAAACCAAAAAAAATCTTGCTTACAGGTGGTCGGTCAACGATCGCCCTCGAACTAGCCAGACAGTTCAAAGCAAGTGGCCATACAGTCTATGTAGCAGATTGCAAAAAGTTGCACATCTGCCGTTTTTCGAATTCGATCAAAAAAAGTTTTTCTACCCCCAGCCCCCGTTATTATCCAGATGAATTCATTGAAAAGTTAATTCAAATTATCGAAGAGAACGATATTGATCTGTTGATTCCCACTTGTGAAGAAATCATGTATATTTCTGGACATCTTGAATCGTTCCCCAAGAGTTGTCAAGTATTCTGTTCATCATTTGATATAATTCACGAATTACACAGCAAATGGTTGTTTAATCAAAAAGTTGAATCCATCGGCCTGACAGTCCCAAAAACGCAGTTGGTCCGCAACCAGGAGGACTTGAATCGAGTCGACATAGCACCACCCTACGTTTTGAAAGCGACCTATTCTCGGGCATGTCAGAATTTAGTTCTTGTAGAACCAAACACAAATCAACCGCATATTGCATTTGAACCATATAATCCCTGGGTGGCGCAAAAGTGGATTGATGGAGAAAAGTATTGCACTTACAGCGTGGTTCACAATGGAAAAATCCACGCTCAGGCCATCTACCCCGTCCGTTTTACAGTTGATGGAAGTTCCTGCATCACATTTGAAGCAATTAGGCACGAGAAGATTTTTGAGTGGGTGACCCATTTTATGGAAGCGACAAAGTTTACGGGACAAGTCGCCTTCGACTTTATCCAACAAAATGATGGCTCACTTTACGCGATTGAATGCAATCCACGGGCAACCCACGGACTTCACATGTACACACTTGAAGACAAGCTACCCCAAGCGTTCTTTGGTGAAAATGAGACTGTCATCAAACCGAAACTTGGGACACAACGACAACTTGCGATTGGAATGGCCGCATTTGGCTGGCGGCAAGTGAATCGGAAAAGTGATCTTCCCCCCTTCCATAAAATATTTTTTAATGTCAAAGATGTCGTATTTTCAAAACAGGATCCTAAACCCTTTATTTCGATGTCTTTTATATTTCCCATGTATTGGCTGACGAGCAAAAAATATGGCATTAGTATTGCTGAAGCCTACACCCACGATATGGAATGGAACGGCGATCGTCTCACAACAAATCAACCTTGATTCTTTATGCGTTTAATTTTTTGTTATTTTCTATTTTATGCGACTGCTTTGTTTGGCGATGCTTTTGATGATCTCGTGACAGCATATGAAAAATACGGAGGAGATAAATACATGATCTGTGAAGAGATCATTCAAACATCTCATGTGCTGCAAGCTGCCTACATCGCGAATGAAGCGGGAGCTCCCGAAAACATTGTGATCGGTCTTCTTTTTCATGATATTGGTCAGGTGGCCATAAAAGAAAACGTGGGAAATATTGAGGTTCTTCACAGGTACCATGATGATATTGGTGAAGAGTGGTTAGAGGAACGAGGTTTCCCTGAAAAAGTCTGTAAACTCGTAAAATTTCACACTTTAGCAAAAGTGGTGCTGTGTATGGAAGACGAGGAGTATTTTGAACACCTTTCTTTGGCTTCGAAAGAAAGCTATTACTACCAAAGAGATAAGTATTTAAATGAGCCAGGTCAGCTCTCTCTCGACAGATTCAACGCCCTCCCATACCGCGAAGACATTTTGACGTCGCGCAAGTGTGATGACATGGCAAAAATAGCTGGAATGGATCCAGATCACTTTATCGCGTACAAGGAAATGATTGAACGAGTGATTCGAGGTAAAGGAAAACCAGCTCAAAATCCTGAATGGAGAGAAACCGTGAACGCACTCCATCGCGAAATGTGCCGAGATCGGTCTTCATTTGAGGAAATGATGAAAAACAGAATTAAATCCCCTCGGAATCTCCCACATCTATGACAATCTTACCACGGGCTCTACCCGTTTCACTTTTGGCGTGGGCGTCTGCTACGTGAGACAACGGAAATGTAGAATCAATCACAGAACGCAACTTTCCATCTTTGACAAGATCATAAAGTTCGTACAAATCGTCTTGATTGCTTTTAAGCAGCACCATATAGGACTTTTTCTTGCTGAAGAGAACTCGTTGCTTCAACCAATCCCAAAAGACTTTTATGCTTGGTAAAGCTGAAATAAAAATACCATTTTCATTTAAGACTTGTCGGCAGGTTGTGAGAGTTTCGTGACCAATCGTGTCAAAAACGATATCTTGATCTTTCACAACATCCTGAAACTTCTCTTTCGTGTAATCGATCACATGGTCAGCACCAAGACCTTTGACAAGATCCACGTTTTTCCCACTGCACACAGCGGTCACTTCGGCTCCAAAGGACTTAGCAATCTGAACCGCATAAGTGCCAACTCCTCCCGACCCCCCAATGATCAAAATCTTCTCACCTGATGTTGGTGTTCGGTATTTTGTGAACGCTTGCCATGCGGTCATTCCGGCAAGAGGAATGGCAGCCGCTTCCTGATGACTCAGCGACTTGGGCTTTAAAGCCACAACTGATTGATTGGCAGAAACATATTCTGCATAGGCTCCGATCGCTCCTGGTTCCAGACAACAAAATACCTCATCTCCAGGCAGGAAACCTTTAACATTATCTCCGACCTCTACAATCAGGCCCGAAACATCAAATCCCAAAGTTGATGGAAAGGATATGGGGAAAATCCACTTCACGTGTCCGCTTCGGATCTTCCAATCAACGGGGTTCACGCTGGAAGCCAGGACTCGTATCAACACTTCATCACGCATGGGTTCTGGCTGAGACCTTTCTCCATACTGAAGAACCTCCCTACCTCCAAATTTTTCAATAAAAACCGCTTTCATAGCCACATACTCTTTTTAAAAAAAACTATCTAAGATTTTGAAATTAATGTAAAATCATAAGATTTTAGCAGTCTTTAGTTGGTTCTTTATCTAAAATTAATGTTTTCCGATTAGGATGACTCTTTAAATGTAGGAGAAAAACATGTCAGAAAGCATAAGAATCACAAGTGATGACAGATTAGCCGAGTTCCATCGAGAGCTTGAACTGATTGCTCGTGACTACAAAAAGATTAATCAGGTGCCCTCAGAAGTGAACCCAAATTCATTTGCTTTTGAATTCCTGAAATTGTCACGGGAAATGGAATTTGAGCTTTTGGACAATATCGTCAGTCACATTAAGTCGAAGAATTCCATTGATAAAGTGGCCCAGAAATTTGTCTTGAAGTTGTTAAGAGGTGATTTAAACGTCGCAGAAGATCGTTACGAAAATCTCGTACACCTCGCCAAGATTTATATAAAATGAGGCCATAAGAGGCTGTTTACAAATTTGGAATCAGCTTATCCAATTTTTTGGGCAAGGTGGATCTTATTTCCATCATTAACTCCTTTGTTGTGACGATTTTGCGAATAGTTTATCTGAAAAAGTCCAAATCCGTCTAGATATAAAAATTTTTTGGTAAAATTTAACCACGAAGATCGCGGTCTTCGCGATCTTCGCGGTTAAAGCTAGCCAAAAATTTCTTTCCACTTTAAAGTTATTGAGTCAGAGAATAGCATGAAAAAATACAATCACAATCCAAAAATCAAGGAGATTCAATGAGCTTCCCAGATGTCATGGAAAATTCAGGACAGGCGGGTTCCTGGGGAAAAACTAACCTTATCGGTCCTTGCGCTGTCTATTTTACCGTCGGAACTGTGCATACCATCACTGGTGGACTTAACCCTGTTAGCGGATTGATGATGGGCATTGCTTCATCAATCGTCGATATCGTTGCAGGAATCATCACAAATGGCTCAACAAAAGATGAAGATATGTATTTTCGCCTTGCGGCAACCTCCCTTATCCCCCTATCTATGGGCATGTGCCTTGGATTAACACTCACTACAGCTTTGGTCATGAGCATTATCAATCTGGGGACACGAGTTATTCTGAATGAATACGTTTTTGATGTGAACCTATCTCAATAAATCATTTTGATAACTTTTTTGCCTCTTAAGGCTAGTTTTGGCAAAATTTTTCGCCCAACTGAATCCAATTGAGCTCAAAATTTTGCCGAAACTAGCCTTAAGATTCATAAAAATCTATGTCAAAAGCATTTATTGAGATAGGTTCATGACTGATGAATAAATAAAATTTTACAATAATTCAAAAATGCATACATTAGCTCTAGATGGGGGTTTATCAGATGACTACTCGCTCAAGAACTCGCGAAGAAAAACTTATCACTGAATTATTCGATTTGTGTGACATCAAATTAAACGGAGATGACACCTGGGATATTCGGGTACTGGATGACAGATTTTATAAAGAGTTGATTCGGAAGGGGGATATCGGCCTTGGGGAGTCCTATATGGAAGGATGGTGGGGTTGCCCCAGAATTGACTTGATGATCGAAAGGTTAATCCGCGGTAAAATTCTAGAAAAAATCAAAAATAACCCCCGGTTAATTTTCCTTACCCTTCAGAACCTTTTCTTTAATTGCCAGAATCTGTCTGGCGCGAAAAAGGTCGCAAAAGTGCACTATGACATTGGCAATGATCTTTATGAACTGATGCTAGATAGTCGCATGAACTACAGCTGTGGTTATTGGAAATATGCACAAGACCTTGAACAAGCACAGGAAGATAAATTAGAAATGATTTGTCAAAAACTGCAGTTAGAACCTGGGATGCGTCTCCTCGATATTGGCTGTGGGTGGGGAACAATGGCTAAGTATGCCGCTGAAAATTATGGAGTCGAGGTGGTAGGGATCACCATATCTGAAGAACAACATAAGTTTGCGACTGAACGTTGCCGAGGCCTTCCAATTGAAATTCGCATCGAGGATTACAGACATCTCAATGGGTTATTTGACCGAGCCGTCTCGATCGGGATGTTTGAGCACGTGGGATTAAAAAACT
>JAAKFL010000025.1 GCA_011065065.1 Chlamydiota bacterium
ATCAATCCTTATCGGTCCACTTGTTATGACTCACCAAAATTCATGCGATTGATAAGACAGTAATTAGTAAATGTTAGCGTCTTCAGGGCTACTTCCATTATAGTCTTCGCAATAGTAGATCAACATGACTTTTCGAAGTTCGCCATAAGCATAAAGCAGGGGAGCCATGCCAAGGTACCTCACATTTTTGAAATAAGGTTCCAAGGCTGTTTGATACCGTTCTTCTGTGGTCTCTTTCATGGGAATTTCCACATAAGCAACAAAAAATCCTGATTGACCCAAGCGCTCATCCGCTAGAGATGGCCAATAAGAAAACTGATTCTTTCGCCTCCCCTCAAGATTCAAAAAGTAAGCCCTTTTTTGTCCCGGAGCATAAAAACTCAATAACGAACTCATCTGATAGGTGTCACTCACGAGAAACTGTTTATCGGGATCATAATCGACGTCCTCTAATCCAGCGGCGATATGATTCCACCCCATGCATTCATTCAGCCGATTCAGTTTTGGAGCGATCATGGGACCCCAATTATACATTTGCCCCATTGGAATGGAAAAGATAAGTCCCACTAAAAGGAGCGACACACTGAGACCAACATAAAGCCATTTCCGTCCCCAGGAAACAAATTCACAGAGATACCATACGAGAAAGACTGTCGCAGTTGGATACACAAAAACGCACCAGTTCCCCTGCATTTTTTGAAACAGAGATAAAGTTTGGTACACAAGAAGGATCAGAAAGCTCACAATCCCACAAAACTTGATGGGTAACGGGACCTTTCGCCACTTTCTGAACAAAGTGACAAAAGCAATAAGCAATAAGACAAAAAAGATGGGCGAGATTAAAGCCGCTTGTGCTCCCAGAAAATCAAAAAAGTTCCCTTGAAAGAGAGCCGTTTTTTTCACGACAGCACTTCCTCCGAGCATTGTCGTCCAGACATGTTGAAAAGTGGGCCAACCCCGCTCAGCATTCCAAACGATCGTCGGCAGTAGCCCCAACAATGAAATGAAAACGCCCGGGATAATCCACCACGATCGCAGCACGGAGATCACGATCATCGTACAAAAAACGAGCACCCAAATGAGATAAATCGGCCATTTAAAAAGAGCTCCGAACCCAACCAAAAGTCCCAAGAGAAGATAATGCGGTCTGGTTTGTGAGTGCAAAGCTTTCACCACCACAAGGCAAGAGAGTATCCAAAACAGGACCATCCCCACATCCGTTGTGGCATAATAAGAGGCAAAGAATCCCATGGGGCTCAGTGCACTGATCAAACCTGCCCAAAAAGCAGTTCTTTCTTTAAGGCCTGCTGACACTGCTAACCAGTAGACCGAAAGTGAAATCAGAAACGAAAGGACCACCGCTCCGATCCGCACTCCTAAAACTGTATCACCAAATAATTTTGTACCCAACCAAATTTCCCAAGCTATGGCGGGAGGCTTACTGTAATAACCCCAATCAATATATTGGCTCCATGTCCAGTACTGCGCTTCGTCGGGGGCGAGCTGAAGACTTGAGAACTGAATCCAGCAGATCATTAACACAGCTTTGATCAAGAGAATGCATATAAGTAGATAAGAATACTTTTGCCGCATAAACTGAGTGTATCATTTCAGTCTCAAGATGTCGATTCTTGGGGCAACAATGTCTTGGAAAATTTTTAACGCAAAGACGCGAAGACGCGAAGACGCAAAGATTAATACTTAAGCGTATTTGATCACGAAGTGATCTCGAACTTTTAGACGCAGATGACACAGATGAGCGCAGATGGTGAGCCTTATTCAAGGCTCACCATCTGCGCTCATCTGTGTCATCTGCGTCTAAAAAGCTCATGGACCGTTGGTCCAAGTCTGGTGCACCATTCTTTGCGTCTTCGCGTCTTTGCTCCTTTGCGTTAAAAACTTATAAATCAACGTTTTACAAAAAAAACTCTTAAGCTCAAATTCCGAGATTTGTCATAAATAAAAGAATCATGATATCCAGTGGAATAAGTCGATAGTACAACCGGTGGGGACTCGAATGTTATCACTAGAGCGGCGAGGGCAACTTCCTGAAGAGTTGCAGCTCAGCTTGAAAAAACAAGTCCTTCCTCATCTCCTCGAGGAAGTTTGTAGGCGGACCCCCGACCAAATTGCTCTCTCCACCCCCAATAAATCCTATTCTTTCCAACAGCTCGATGAACAATCCGACCAGATTGCCAGGCATCTTGTTTCTCATGGAATTGAAATCGGCTCCCGTGTTGCCGTGTTTTCAGAGCCGTCATGGGAATCCATTATTGCGCTCTTCGGAGTCTTAAAAGCCGGTGCCAGTTATCTCGCTCTTGATCCCGTTTCCCAAAAAAGTCAAATTTCATCAATTCTAGAAAAAGCACAACCAAGCCTTCTTATCGCAGGTGACCAAAAAGTTCCAGGCTATCTAAGCGATGAGCTTAAAGTATTAAACATCAATGAGATTTTATCAGGAGAACTCTTAGAGGCCATCGAATTAACAATCAATCCACAAGATACTGCATTGATTGTGTTTAAGAGTGGTGTGAAGGGAATTGAACTGACTCATCAGGGAGTCATGAACTTGGTCTTTTGGTATCGAAGTGCTCATGGTTTTGGGTCTCAAGATACTGCACCATTAATGGCAAGGCCCCGTTGTGAAACGGCGATGACAGAAATACTGATCTATTTATGCAATGGTGTCACGGTTAAGATTCCTCCTTGCAACCTCGTTCAATCTCCTCAAGATCTCAAGCAATGGATTTGTGATGAGAGAATCAGTTTGATTTCCCTACCTACTTCCACTGCAGAAGAGCTGATTGATGAACAATGGCCCAAGGAAGGTCCCTTAAGAATACTATTCACCAGAGGAGATCGACTCAAGAAACCTCCTCCTAGTTCCCTTCCTTTTCATGTGATCAATAGCTATGGGCTTGCAGAGTGTGGGGGTGTTTCGGCGGAATATCTTGTGAAGCATGACGAAGAGTCCTTGATCATTCCTATCGGGCACACGATTTCTAACGTGAAAGGCTATGTATTCGACACTGGTTTCCAAGAAGTGGCGCATGGAGAAAGTGGTCAGTTGTGTCTAGGTGGTTTGGGATTAGCGAAGGGATATTTGGATGAAGAGATGAATCATGAAAAATTCGTGATTCACACCCGTATTGGGAAAAGGCCAGAAAGATTGTTTTTAACAGGGGACCTCGTTCGAAAGCGAAATGACGGTAAGTTAGAATTATTAGGGAAAATTGATCAGCAAGAATCCATAGGAGATTCTCAAGTGGGTCTTACGGCTGTTGAAAGCATTATCAATTCTCATGTTGGAATTTTACATGCCGTTGTTCAACCTGTGAAGATAAATGATGAAACGGTTCTGGTGGCTTATTGGGTCGGGAAAGAAAATGCTTCGGTTTCAGAAGGAAACTTGAAAAGGTCTTTAAAAAGAAGGCTTCCCGCGCATATGGTCCCCAGACATTTGATTCAACTGACTCAATTTCCCATCGGAGGTGATGGAAAAATCAGCATTGAACAACTCCCGATACCCCATGATCATGAGTCCATGAATGACGCAGAAGATCTTCCCACAAACGCGATTGAAAAACAATTGGCACATCTCTGGGAATCAGTGTTAGAAATTTCCCCCATAGGAATTCACAAGAGTTTCTTTGATCTCGGTGGAAATTCTTTAACCGCTGCACGGCTCCTCCTAAAAATTAATCAGCATTTCGGTAAAGGATTTTCATCAACCACCTTTTTTGAGCATGATACCATTGCCAAAATGAGAAAACTCATAGTTGAACCTGATGCACAGCCCACACAAAAAGCCGTTGTAGCTATCCGAAAAGAGGGGCGTCAACCACCACTCATTTGTCTTCACGGATTTGTCGGGGGATCTTATTTTTATTACGCTCTATCACGACATCTTCATGAGGATATCCCCCTGTATGCGATTGATGCGACAGATACAGAGGGATCGATAGAAGAGATCGCTCTTCGAACCGTTAAAAAAATCAAACAGATTTCTCCAAAGGGACCATATTCTCTTCTCGGTCAAGGGGTCGGAGCCTATTTAACTTATGAAGTTGCCAGACTTCTTAATCGTGAAGTTTCGTTTGTAGGAATACTCGACACTTTTGCTCCCAATTACCCCAAATACCACTCTTTTCTTAAACGATTACAGATTCAGACCAACTATTTTTTCCAATTAAACGGGCACGAGAAGAAAGAGTATATGATTCAAAAAATGGAGAATTTAGAACACAAAACAAGTCAAGTCTTCGGGTTGTCAAAAAAAGAGAATCCTACTGAGAATATCATTTCGGATAACCTAAAGTGGACACAAAAAAAAGTCATGGCCTCCTATTCACCAAAACCGTGTGACTTAGAGCTCACAATTTTTAGCGCTCAAGAGAAAAAAAATGACCTTGAGTACGATCCATCCTTAGGATGGAAAGAAATGACACAAAAGCTCAAGATTGAAAAAATCGTCGGATCGCACGCTACTCTCCTTGAAAAACCTAACATTAAAGCCTTCGCCGAAAAACTGAACCATTTGCTCATTCAACAAAAATGAGATAATAAATGAAGTGGGAAGAAATCAAAGGCGCTTTTAGCCATCCAGAGGATGGTGTCATCATCTGGTGCTATGCATTAGAAGATTATCAAGATGACATCCCAGAATTTTGGGGATTGTTAACCGAAAAGGAATGTGAACGAGCACATCAGTTCATTTTCCCTTTGGATCAGAACAAATATATCCTGACAAGAGCCTTCTTACGGCTCCTAATTGCCGACATTCTGAAAATGGATCCCCATTCCGTTCCACTACGGCAAAACGATTTTGGGAAACCGATACTTCCGTCAAACGAACTCTTTTTTAATCTTTCCCACGTCGGCACAACCATCTATATCGCGACAACTCAACTCTGCGATATTGGAATTGACGTAGAAAAAATTCCGCAGAATTCGGAAAATCAAGAACTGCTTCAACAACTTTATCCCACATTTGCCCGTAACACTATCAACCCAAATGAAGACTTTGCTCGGCTATGGACCCAAACGGAAGCTTACTTGAAAGCTTTGGGAATTGGTTTTCACGGAGATAACATTCCCACACACATTCTCGACCCCCACGCCCCCCTAAACACCTGGCAAAAATCGCTCTATAGCTTTCAACCAGAACCACATATCATAGGCTCCCTGGCTCTCGTTGACCAATTAGACCCAAATGTATCATTCTACAGTTATAGACCTCAACTTACCACCAGTGCCTAAAATGAAAGCTCTCTCAATAGATGATTGTGATTTCATTCGCAATGTCTTCGAGCGGCATCCCCCGGTCTTTTCAGAATTCACCTTCAGCAATCTCTTTATGTGGAAAGAAAATCGCCACACATTTTTCTGTGAGATTGACAACACCGTGATCTTCCTCATTCAAGATGCTCAGGAAAATTATCTTGTGTTTGGACCTCCTTTTGGCCCTTTAAGCCTGGACCAAGTCATCCCAAAGCTTCCCGTAAAAGTCGAAAAAGCGGTTCGTACTAGCTTGCCAACAAAAGAGATCCCAGGCTGGGAATTTTCCACAAGTCCGGACGATGCCGATTATGTTTACAAAGTGTCGGATCTCATTGAATTTCCCGATCATCTTTACCATAGAAAAAGGCAATTAATGCGGGGGTGTTTAAGTCGCTACGATTGTCAATATGAAGAATTGCACGAAGAAAATATTTATGAATGTCGACAACTCCAAAAACGGCTTTTTGAAGAGAGCGATCAAACGGAGAGTTCACGGCAGGAACATATCGCTGCTGAGCGGTTGATTGAGAACATTGATCATTTTGATGTTTTTGGCGGAGTCATCCGCATCAATCGGCAAGTTGAAGGTTTTATGATTGGGAAAACTTTGAATGCTACGACGGCTGTAGGCCATGTCGAAAAAACCAATCCTGAGATTCATGGACTCTCTACATTGATGCATCATTGGTTTGCGAAATATTCGCTTGAAAGTTACGAATACTTTAATGTTGAACAAGATTTAGGATTGCCGGGACTTCGGCAGTCCAAAAGCAGCTTTTTCCCGGACCACATGGTGGTCAAGTGGGAAGGAAATTTAGTACATAACCAATTTTAAAAATTTAACCGCGAAACAAACCAGTCCTCTTAAAACCCCTATCGGGAAATAACCACATCCTGTCCATCCTTACTATCCTTCTATCCTGTTTTTTTTAGCACATGAGAACAGGATAATAGGATAATAAGGATGAACAGGATGTTTTTTTAAAAGGTTTATAATAAATGACTGGCAATTTCGAGGATAGTGATACATCGTTTACCCGGTCCATAATGCCAAAAAATACGGTAGGCACCGGGTGTTCGATTTTAGAACCGGAAGTACAAACAGCTGTCGTTTTTTTTCTATTTCCAGTATAAAGAACACATGACACTATCATCTGAAGAACTCAATCTCCTTAATCACCAAGGCTTTATTGCTGGCCCCGGTGAATCAGAATCGGATTTCAAAAAAAGAGTTGAATACTGTCGGGGACTCAAAGAAGAGATGGAAGAGCTTCCTGCAGATGAAATCCTGAAAGAATCACACGCTCTCACCCGTACATGGTTCGACATCGCCCCCGATTGGATTCCCTGTCTTTTTAGTAACCACCAGCTGGCTTTGTGGCACGGAGGATGTGCTTGGATTTTTCAAAAGGATGATCGGACTCCGACCGGAGCCTTTCTTCAGTTAAGAAAAACATTTTATCGAAATTCCACATTCCTAGGCATTTACAAACGCAACGAATTTATCGCCCACGAGCTTTGTCATGTGGGAAGAATGATGTTCGAGGAACCTCGTTTCGAGGAGGTACTCGCTTATCAAACGGCCTCTTCACCACTGCAAAGAATTTTTGGCCCCTTAGTCCGGTCGGCCACCGAGGCGATTATTTTTGTGATCACCATCATGATGCTTCTGATGGTCGATATCATGATCCTGGCCTCGGGTTATTTCTCTATCTACCATCAATTGATGTGGTTTAAACTTATTCCTCTGGGATTGATCCTCTTTGCTTTGGGAAGGTTGCTGAATGCAAGATCAACCTTTAAAAAAAGTTTCAATCAGCTGGAAAAAGTTTTGGGCTCACCGGAATTGACACGTGCTGTGATTTACCGGCTGACAGATCAAGAGATTGATGACTTTGCAAAGATGAGTTCGGATGAAATCCGATCTTTTGTCGAACAATCAAAGGAGAAAGAACTTCGTTGGCAACAAATTTACACTTATTTTAGCCGCAGATAAACACAGATGTCCGCAGATTTTATCTGCGGACATCTGCGTCTAATATTTTCGACGTTGTTGAGCATTTCCAATATTCAAATCTCGACGATACTTGGAAATGGTTCTTCGCGCACAAGGTATCCCCGTGTCTTCTAACAAATTCGAGATTTTCTGATCGGAAAAGGGCTTTTGTTTATTTTCTTGCTCAACAATTCTTTGAATCGCATCACGAACACTTTGTGATGAGATTTCACTTCCATCTTGCTTCTTATAAGAAAAAGTAAACATTGAGCGTAAGGAGATCAAGCCTCGGGGAGTATTCACATATTTATTCGCAACGGCTCTAGCAATCGTGGATTCATGAAGATTCAGTTCTTCCGCGACTTCA
This sequence comes from Chlamydiota bacterium, assembly GCA_011065065.1. Classification (GTDB taxonomy): domain Bacteria; phylum Chlamydiota; class Chlamydiia; order Chlamydiales; family SLFE01; genus JAAKFL01. The sequence continues at coordinate 7,644 of JAAKFL010000025.1, forward strand.
GTCATAAACATAGGAATCAGTTCACCTTTAGGATTTCTCAGATATTCGATCTGTTTCACCGATAAATAATCCAAAATTCGCTTAATTGTTTCATTACGCTGATATACATTTTTCATGAGCCATTTTGCAGAAAGCATATGCTGATAAATATACTCCTTTGTCTCTTGTGGGAGTTTCTCATCATCCAGCATTCTCATGTACTTTCGATTGAGTCTCAAGGATGGAATCGAATCGTCGTTTATCACAACAACAAGCTTTCCATTTTCTTCTTTAATCTCCCCATCTGGAATGATGTACGATTCCGTCATCGGAATAAAGCATGTACCAGGATGGAGATCCAGTTGTGCTATATCTTTCTCAATAACTTGACGAATTTCATCTGGAGAAATATTCAATTTCTTCTGAATGAGGGGGATTTTATTGTGAAGAAGCTCTTCATAACACTCCTGGACTATCTTTTCAGCCAGAGATCCTTCTTTTCCATACCTCTTCAATTGAATTAACAGACATTCTTGGGTAGTACGTGCCCCTACACCATATGGCTCAAATTCTTGAATAGTTAGGAGAATCGCTTCAAGTTCTTTAACTGTTGCTTCAGCAAGCACCGAAAGTTCTTCCAAACTCGTCGCCAATAACCCTCTCTCATCTAAACTTCCAATAATCAGCTCTGCGAGAGCCTTTTCTTTCTCAGACTCAAATGTCTCCCCCGCTTGTTCCATAAGATTACCATATAGAGTCTTAGGAGCGATCACTGAAGTATCCCAATAATTCTTAAGCTCTTCGTCCGTTTTTGAAATTCGAGGCCTCAATTCATTCTGCCCGAAGAAGTCTCGGTATTCCTCATCCAACTTCTTAAGGATTTCAAAATCATCGTGATGGATCTTGACCTCTTCAGGATCATCCCTTTCAGCAAGACACTCTTCCGCAACCTCTTCAATGATTTCGATCAATGGATTTTTTTCTATTTCACAATCAATGAGTTGAGAGATTTCCATAATGGGAGACTGGAGTAATGAAATCGCTTGCTGCATCTGAGGCAACATCATAAGCAACTGATTCTGCTTAAGACCCTGAGTCAGCTTTTGTTTCTGTTCAAAAAAAATAGGATAAGACATTTTACGCCTCCTTTTCTGATGCTCTCAGGGATTATAAGAAGGCAAAATCAAGTGACGGGTCAACCCGAGAACTCACTCTCTAATTCTATTATACTCGATTCGGGTATATTCTGGATAATTATCCGCAAGTGACTTGTAATCAACATCCTAGGATAGTGGGGGCATCCTGTCTATCCTTAATATCCTTTTTATCTTGATAATTACTTGATTTCCCGCCACTTATGAATCATCTGCGCGGCCAAAGGCATAGCGTCTTTTCCTCCACCTGCATACCTTAATAACACGACGACAACAAGTTCCGGCTCATCACCATCATATGAAATTCCTCCAAACCAGGCATGTGTGGTTTTTCGGACTCCAGTTTTCCGATCAAAGTGCCAACGCTCCATCGATTCAGATGAACTGGTTTTTCCAATCAGATGATCCTGAACAGAGGAATAAGCATCTAGTGCCTCTCGATCTATGTGAGGACCCATGCGGCTTGCGGGTGTCGACTGAACCACCCGCTTCATCCCTTCAAAAATGAGAGAGCGTACAGGCTCTGGAAAATCGATTTCTCTTTGAACTTCAGTGGGAACTGAATGAATAGAGGTTTCACGTTCTTCCTGGTGTCCTAGTGAAAACAGAGGAAAGTCAACTCCGATAAATGACAAACTGTCTTGGTAATCAAATTGCTCGAGCAGATCTTCTTGCCAAAAGTTTGAACGACCCCCCACTCCTAATTTCACAATTTTCGGCTTTAAGACATCTCCACCATTCGCCAAAGTCGATAGCATCACAGCTGTTTGCAGGGGAGTCACCACCAAAGTTCCCTGGCCGATGGATGTCGCATGAAGGTTTGTGCGATTCTCCACGAGATCAGTGGGAAGTCTTCCCGGAATTTCCCCTGGCAAATCAATTCCCGTTTTGGATCCATAAGAAAAGAGCTTCGCGGCTTCAACAAGATCATTCGGACTTTCAAGGCAATCTCCAGCACACAAAGCAAAATAGGGATTCGAAGATTTTTCAATGGCTCTAACGAGATCCGTGCGACCAATGTTTCGGGAAAGACTTTTTGGCATACGACCTCCCTTATATATACGGGGAATCGGCTTGCCATTCAAAAAGTAACCAATTTTCCAAGTATTTCCGGATCGACCCATTTGATCAATGATTTCGAGAGGATTGAGTTGTGAAATTTTTATCCCTTTGTAATAACGCTGAACCAAAGTTTCATAGGCAGTCACAAGTTTGAAAACCGAACCTTGAACGGAGGACTGTCTGAAAGCATGGGACCTCGCATACCCAAAACCATATCGAGGATAAAAAGCAGCAGCGAGATGCTTTTCGAGTGAGCGGCCATTTTCAGTACGCAAGTTGCGATAGCGGTTGACAAGAGGGCGGTCAAGTTCTTGAAATGATCGCATGGATTTGAGGAATAAATGGGCGAGTTCGGGATCCATCTCTTCAATTTGGTCGCTTAAAAGAAGATACTGTTTGTGCCAAGGGAGCCCGCGGTGAGCTCCGTATGAAATTTCTTTATGCCAAGAATAAAAGGTATCTTCATAAGGTACTAATTCCGGATTGGATGTCGGTCTTCCAATGAGGAAAGTGGTGAGCAGTTCCAAGCGATGTCGCTCCCAAAACAGGGCAAACTGTTCCCGTTCAACAGTGTCGAGATAATCCAGGTAAGGTTTCGCATACGACCCCCTTTCGATCTCTTCTTCTCGTTTTTGTTTTAAAAAGGCTTTCTGATTATCTTCACGCCACTTTTTGAAATGAAACTCGTGAAATAGATCGCGACTCATCTGTTTCACTTGATAGCTAAGAACTGCGTAAGCAGATGAGAGATCGCGATATCGAGTAAAACCTTGATTTCCCACTTGATCGAGCAGATTATCGGTAAAATATTCTTGCTGCACAAGAATACGGCAAAGATCCAATAGAAAAGCTTTATTGTAATTGCTTTTGATTCCATCGAAATATGGTTCCAAATTGCGCATTGTGGCAAACAATTGAACAGGATATTGGTTCAGTGTTTCTTGGATCTTTTCAATTTTTTCCGCATCCCAATCGGAACGATAATGAATTTCATCGTGGTATACGGCGTCGAAGAGAGCGAGAATGTTTGCCTGGCTGCTTAAAGCAAGAAGTTGTTCCACATGACGTTGAAAGTCGACAGCACCACGGATATTTCTGATCTTTTGTAATCCCAACCGCACTTCATGTTCATTCGGGAGAATGAGATCGAGGTAATGATCCCATGTCAGGGTGATCTGTTTTTCGGTATAAGTATCAGTTTCTGGATCATATTCTTCTCTTTCAAGTGGCACGAACTGATCCCAAATGGATGAAGTGTAATCTTCTCCTTCAAACCACCGACGAATATGTTCACGTTTTGCTTGATCCACTTCCCGAGACCCAGTCGCAATAAAGTCATTGGGATCGAATCGAGGAAATCCGGCTAAAGCGAGGATATCTCCGCTTTTGGGATCCATCACAATGATAGCACCGCCCCGAATCCAAGGAGATGCCACACCCGATTCACGAGCATCCTTCGGGTGCAAGTCTTGCCAACGGGATTCTCTAGTCTGCTCGTTGCGAATCAACAATTGCTCAGCGTATTCTTGTAAATCAGCAGAGATAGATAACAAGAGACGATTTCCAGCAATCGGAGCCCTAGCTCCGGGCAATTCATGCAAGTGGTTGCCTTTCGCATCGGAGTAATAGACTTTTCTTCCGTAGTACCCACGAAGCTCATCTTCATATCTCCCTTCAATGCCACTTTTGCCGACATAATCATTGATGGAATAGGCGTGCTCTTCTAAATCTCGAAGCCGCTTTTTCACTTGTGCTATGGAATCGTAATTTTCAGGAAAAAAGGGCTCCTCTTCTTCTTCGTATTGCCGCACGGTTTCTCTTAGCGAGAGAATTTCTTCAATAATCAAATCATATTCTTCACGATTAATCGATCCCATGTATCCGATGATCTCTGCTGCCACACGACCCTTTGGATAGTGTCTTTTTGGGACACGCCTCGCACAGATCCCGGGCCAATCCTTTTCCAGCATCTTCAGACGGTAATATTCCGATTCAGAGATATCTTCCTTAATCACAAACGGGAAGTTATTGTAGAACACCGCTTTTGAATGAATCAGATCTTCGATCCTTTCGGGATCTAAGGTCAGCTCACCGCCCAGCAAATCAGAGAGGGATTTGATGTATTCTCGTCTTTTGAAACGCCTTACTTTTTTTCCGTTTTCAGTTAGCTCCCATCTAATGGAGGGAATTTCTTTGATTTGGGAGTAATAAACAGTCGCTTGGTACTTGACCTTGTTGATAGCCAATGGGATATTGAATCGATCACGAATCGTCGCACGATTTGCAGGGACAATGACGACTCTTTTGCGGGGTTTTGCTGCCTCTTCGATCTTATCGTCGTACTGGATGACGGCCAGATGCCATACCCGAATAATGATCAAGAGCATCGCAATCAGAATGATATTGAGGATGCGGTTCGCTTTATCGGGGATGTTTAGCTGGGGACGGAAACGTTTTTTTCGGGACATGGGGCGTCATGGCTTTAAGTTTATGCGCATCATACAAAAAATCTTAATTCCGAGCTATGAGTGATGGGGAATCGGAACGAAACGCCCTTTTTCGTCCTGTTGAACTGTAGCCCAAGCTTGCCTAGGATCATGGGTGAAGAACAAACGGGTCTTTTGGGAAACAGCTTCCCCAAAAAAGTCCTTCTTTTCATTCACCGTCTGTTCGGGATACCGGTCATAACCCATCACCACCGGCAAATGAACCCAAGGGGTCCCCGGGATCAAATCAGTGACGAAAACTACGGGCCCTTCATCCGATAGGATTTTTGAAAGGGTCAATCCCACTGTATGCCCATAAGAATACAAAAACTCAATCATCCCCCCAAAATCAAAATGGAACTTTCCATCAATTAAATTGAGTCGCTCCGATTTTTTCAGCAGCTCGTGAAGTTCGGGAATGAATGACGCTCGCTCCCGCATATGAGGATTTTGCGCATACTCCCAATGTTCTTTTCCTAAATAAATTTCCGCGTTAGGAAATAATAGTCGGGGTGTTTCACCATAAGGGGGCAGCAGACCTCCTGCATGATCAAAGTGGAGATGAGATAAGATAATGCCATCAATGTCGTCTTCGCCTAGACCAAGTTCTTGCAAATTCTTGAGAAGAATATGCTCGTCTTCAAAAATCCCAAATCGTTCTTTCAGTTTAGGTTCAAAGAAAGCTCCGATCCCCACATCAAATAAAAGATTCTTGCCTTCATCTGTTTGTACAAGTAGTGAGCGACATGCCAAATTAATCCGGTTCTTTTCGTCAGGCTCAATCCAACGTTTCCACATCTCCTTTGGCACATTGCCAAACATGGCGCCACCATCAAGATGCTGGCGATTTCCTTCTACAGCAGTGAATTTCATTGTAAATTCCAATTCGGTTGTCGTTTTTCCATAAAGGCTTTGATGCCTTCTTGCGCTTCTTGGTGAGTTCTCACAACTTTGTGCAATGCTAAGGCGTGCTCCAAGTCTTTTTTGAGATCATCCAGAAAAAAATGTTCCATGAGCCTCTTGAGATGCGCCACGGAACTGGGCCCGCCTCGCAGTGCTTTCTTTGCATGAGACATGGTGTCTTCTTCCAGCATTTCTTCTGGAACAACTTGATTCACGAGGCCAATTCTATGGGCATGCTCCGCCGTAACAAGATCTCCCATCAAAAACAACTCTCGCATGTCGCGTTCTTTCAATTGTCTTTGCAGAAATGTTAACACAATCGCCGGAACCAGTCCCCGGTGCACTTCCGGAAATCCAAACGTGGAATTTTCCCCTGCAATCACATAATCACAAACGGATGACAGCCCAGCACCGCCAGCAATAGCGTGGCCTTTGACAGATGCAATGGTGATGACAGATGAGAGATAGACCTCAAGCAACATATTGGCAATGGCATTGGCCGAATCTTCTGCAATACTCAGATCGGCCGCTTCTTTTAAATCCAGACCTGTACAAAATGAAGGGCCTTCTCCTCGAATCACGAGAACTCTCTGATCGGGCATTTCATTGGTTTCTCGAACTGCGGCAATAATCTCTTCCATCAGCTTTATGGAAAGAGAATTTCGTTTTTCCGGCCGGTTCAATGTAAGCAAGGTGATTCCAGGATGGTCGCGGTTGACTGTGATCATGATTTCCTCATTGTTTCCAGTTCTTCAGGCGTCAAAGGAAGTTTCATCAAAAGGAGAGCTTGTCCCAGCGCCTTTCCCTGAGAATCACTTCTCAAAGAACGACTGCCTCCTCCACCGAGAACTCCTTCAAGCAAAAAGTTCAGAGCCATAATATTCGCCATCTCATAGCGGTTTGTCTTTTGGGGACTGAGCCCTTTAAAATAGCTGTGGACCTTTTCCGATGTGAGATGTTTCTTCAGATATTCAAAAGCGGCAGGAGTATGGGCAAGCACTCCAATATTCGCACTGGACCCTTTGTCTCCGCTTCGCGCCGAAGCGATGTCTTTCAACCGTATCACGGTGTCACCTCCATCACTTCAGCAACAACGTCTACTTGATCTTTCGGTATCAAGCAGGGCCAAAATCCAAAGACACTTCTTACAGATGGTCTTCCTGTGGAATATCCGGTTGTTCCCGGAGGTCCACTGGTGACAAGAGAGGCGACTTCTTTGGCAAATCTTTCCACAAAATTCCTCTCAGGGTCCTTCACAACCACTCTTAAGAGACATTCGATTCCTAGGCACTCTTGATCCACGACGCCAGGAACGACATCTCCCATTCCTAAACATTCCACTAAACTTTCTTCGTAAGTATACCCATCCAATTTTAATCTATCCAGTAACACTTGACCCGCTTTGCGAACTTTTTCTTGGGCAAGGCCTCCGAACACAGCCAAAGTCCCTTCGGCCTTATAACCATCTTGGTAAGTGACACTGACTTTGTAAGTGTCAGTCGGAGCTCTTCCTTTCATTCCAGAAACTCGGACTCTGTCCGGACCTTCTTGATGAACTTCAATATCTGTAAATGAAACTGTGACGTCGGGAGATAAATAATTTTCGGGATCTCCAATTTCATAAACCAGTTGTTCCTTGACAGTCATTTCATCCACACGTCCCCCTGTACCAGGAGGTTTGGTCACGATGAATTCTCCGTTCTCATCCACTTCCACAACTGGATATCCAATTTTTTCCAGATGCGGTACATTGAGCCAATCGGTTGAAATGCCTCCGGTCACTTGAGCTCCGCATTCAATCAGATGACCGGCAACAGTCGCTGAAGCCAAACGATCATAATCATCAAAGCTCCATCCAAAATGCGAGACACATGGAGCCACCGTGAGACTAGGATCGGCGACTCGTCCTGTAATCACAATGTCAGCACCATCATTCAATGCCTCCACAATCCCATGAGCTCCGGTATAGGCATTTGCCGTCACCACTTGATCACTAATTGAGCCAAAAGATTTTCCTGTTTCAAGATTGCGGAAATGCGAGGAATCATCAATCACCTTCAAAACATCATCACCAAATACAACGCCCACTTTTATCGGACGAGACAGTCGATCTTCTAACAGTTCGATACAGTCGCGAGCGCAGCTTTGAGGATTC
>JAAKFL010000026.1 GCA_011065065.1 Chlamydiota bacterium
GCTTAGAGGGTTGAAAATCGAACATGAAAAACCACTGCCTGTTTTCTACAAAGACGTGATGCTTGATTGTGGTTATCGACTTGACCTGGTTGTTGAAGGTCAAGTGATTGTTGAAGTTAAATCAGTGAAAACAATTGCCCCCATACATGAGGCTCAGTTACTTTCTTATCTTAAAATGTCAGATTGCAAAAGAGGCTTGCTATTGAACTTCAATGTTTTGATGCTGAAAGATGGAGGAATCCGTAGAATGATAGTTCGGTAACCTCTTTCTTTTCTCTGATATCTCTGATAACTCTGTGGTGGAAAAAAATGGTAGCACGTCCCGTTGGAAAAATACATCTCTCTGCAAAAGGATTACTTGCCAAAGCGCGGAAAGTTTTTGAATAAGAGGAATAGCTGGGGTCTTAATTTTCCTCTTTATCAAAACTCCAAAATCCCTTAAAATCCTAACATTAAGATCACCAGTGGGATATTAGCTCAGTTGGTTAGAGCGCCACGTTGACATCGTGGAGGTCAGCTGTTCGAGTCAGCTATATCCCACCAACTTTAATAAAGCGTGGAAAAAGACCAAAAATACCCTTTAATCGCCTTACGTCAATGCGCCGCCCGCCTTGTGGCTGCCGCTGTTTGCCGCCTATTTCCAAAGTCTCAGATCATTAAAGGTGAGGCCACTGATAGCGGATTCTTCTACGATTTTGTCCTCGATACCCCCATCACACCCGATGTTTTTCCTATGATTGAGGAACATCTTAGGGTCCTGATGACTGAAGACACTTCCCTCCGTAGCCACACGATGATGCGGGAAAATGCTCAAGAGCTCTTTGAACACCACAATCAACCCCGGAAATCTGAATTCCTGCCTCAGGAACAGCTCGTTGACATTCTTCAGATCGGTGATTTCTATGACGAATGCCCCGAACCCCACCCAGAATCGTTGAAAATTTTCGGCGCGATTGAGCTCCTTGATGTCAAAAATATTTTTATTTCAGATGATTTGGAAGTGACTCGGATTGTGGGAACCGTTTTTCATGACAAAAATGAGTTAAAGAAATTTTTAAAAAGTCATAAACAGATCAAAGATCATCAAGAAATCTGCCGTGAAAAGGGATTTTTTCATAAAATCGATGATGTTTCTGATGGTGAATGGTTTATCGATTCTCGAGGGATCCAACTGATCGAGGCTTTTAAGGCGCTTTGGAGAGGTTATTGTCGCGAAGAGGGTGTTCAGGAGATAAGCAGTCCAGGGCTTCAAGATCGTTATTTTTTGGAGCATTTTGGGCAACAGAGTTCGAGTGATTGGGCGCTTCCAGGGACCTTAGCCCCCGCTCATTTCGAGTACATGGTTAAAACCAAGCCAAAAGGCGTCTTTCGTGTGGGTGAATTTTGTCGTCTGTATCAATCTGTACAGGAGCATCTTTTAGTGGGGCTGCTTAGGACTCGAGGGTATTGGATTGATCAGGAGCATATTTTTTGTCAGGAGCCCCAAGTGCTCGAAGAACTGATTTCTTCCTTGCATTTCATTAAAAAATCCAATAAAATGCTTTCTATTGAAGGTGAGTGGGTTCTCAATTCTTTTGGAAGGGTGCCAAAAAAATCTTTGAGGGAGTGGGAGCGATCTCATGAACTGTTGATTGAGGCTTTTGAAAAGAGTAAGATGTCATCGGAATCTCTGAAGGAAGGTGGCGATGGGAATATGGAGAACGTGACTTTTACCGGACCGAGGTTGGAGTATCATTTTATCGATGGCCTGGGTCGTCGGTGGCGGGGTCCTTATTTAGGAATATGGACAACCACTCCGAAAAAGCAGAACCTTTGGATGATTGAGAGATCGATTTTTGGTTCTGTTGAACGAGTATTAGCTTTGTTATTAGAAAAGGGACCTTTACCATCTTGGCTGAAAAAGTAAAGACAAAGGGTATGAATTTGAGAATTAATAAGCAGATTCGTGAGCAGAAACTACGAGTGATTGACAATGACGGCAATCAAGTTGGAATTATCACTTTAAGAGATGCGTTAGCGATGGCAGAAGAAGCGGGATTGGATTTAGTGGAAATTGTTCCGGATGCTACTCCGCCAGTTTGTAAGATCATTGATTACGGAAAGTATCGTTATGATCAGACAAAGCGTGAGAAAGAGAGCAAGAAAGCTCGTCATCAGATTAGAGTTAAGGAAGTCAAAATCAAGCCTAATATAGATGTGCATGATTTTGAAACCAAGCTCCGCCACGCGCGGAAGTTTTTGACCGAAGGGAATAAAGTGAAATTGACCTGCTTTTTTCGGGGAAGGGAGATGGCACATACGGAGATCGGTCGAGGTTTGTTAGAAAAAATGTGTGAGGAGTTGAGTGACATCTCCACACCCGAGGCACAATTGAAGCGAATGGGGCGATTCATCCATGTGGTGTTGGCTCCGGGCGCGAAAAAGAAATAGGATAAGGAGAAAGACAGTGCCGAAAATGAAAACCAAAAAAGCTCTAAAGGGCAAATTTAAGTTGACAGGGACTGGGAAACTATTAAGAAGGCGACCTGGGAAGCGTCACATTTTAACGAAGAAGACTGCGAAGCGTAAGCGTAAACTTGGGAAACCGGGACTCGTTGCGAAATCGCATTTGAAAAAGTATAAGCTATTAATGGGTTGTTAAACCAAGGAGTATCGCTATGGCAAGAGTAAGAAATGCTGTAGCTCGACGTCGTCGAAGGAAAAGAATTTTTAAGCGAGCCAAAGGTTTTTGGGGAGATCGTCGTAACCACATTCGTCTGACGAGGGATGCGGTGGTGCGAGCGATGTCCAACAGTTATCGACATCGAAAGATGAAGAAAGGTGATTTCCGAAAGATTTGGATCACCCGTATTGGTATTGCGGCTAAATTGAATGGTCTTTCTTATAGCAAACTGATGCATGGTTTGCGAGAGTCACGATGTGAGCTGAATAGAAAAATGTTGGCTGAAATAGCCGTTACCGACCCGAGCAGCTTTGTAGCTGTTGCGGAACGCGCTAAGACAGCATTAGTATAACAAATCTGGCTGGATTATTATGGATCCAGCCTTCTTTATTTGACACTGGTGGTGGATCTTGAAAGACAAACTGGAATCCCTTCGAAAAGAATTTACAAAAGAAATACAAGCTGTAGCGAATTCATTGGATGTTGAAGCGCTCGAGGTGAAGTATCTGGGGAAAAAGGGTCCGGTGCAGCAGTTGATGAAGTTTCTGAAAGATGCCACGCCTGAAGAGCGTCCCAAGCTTGGAAAAAGTATCAATGATTTAAAAATCGAATTTTCTGAGAAAATTAATGAAAAACTTTCTGCTTTCCAGAATAAGGAATGGGAAAAGCAGCTTGAGGAAGAGAAAATCGATGTGACGATCCCTGGACGTCGTCGATTTCCTGGTGCCAAGCATCTTGTGAATAAGGTATTGGACGAGGTCATTGATATTTTGATCGAGATGGGTTTTTCGGTTCAATATGGCCCGGAAATTGATACGGATTACTATAACTTTAAAGCGCTCAATTTTGCTCCTAATCACCCTGCAATGGATATGCAGGATACATTTTATATCACTGATGATGTGCTTCTCAGGACTCATACTTCGAATATCCAGACACGTTTTATGGAGGGACATAAGCCGCCGATCAGGATTATTGCTCCGGGACGTGCTTATCGAAATGAGGATGTGAATGCGCGGTCTCATGTATTTTTCCATCAAGTTGAAGCTTTGTATGTGGATAAAGGAGTCAATTTCTCTGATCTTATTTCCACCATGGAGAAGTTTGTTCAAGAACTTTTTGATCCATCGATTGAAATGAAGTTTCGCCCCAGCTATTTTCCTTTTGTGGAGCCGGGTATGGAAGTGGATATCCGTTGTCTTGTTTGTGAGGGTGTTGGTTGTCCGGTTTGTAAGCATACCGGGTGGCTTGAAGTGGCCGGAGCAGGCATGGTTCATCCTGAGGTTCTGAAGAACGGGGGCATCGATCCAGAAGAGTTTAGTGGCTATGCATGGGGCATGGGGATTGAGAGGCTTGTGATGTTGAAGTATGGGATCAAGGATATTCGCATCTTTACCGAGAATGATCAGCGGTTCCTGCGTCAGTTTGTTTAACAATTCATCCTGTCCATCCTTAATATCCTTTTAACCCTGTTTACAGGATAGGTAGGATATTGAGGATGGACAGGATGAATTGTTATGAAATGGATTGTTGCTAAAGACGATGAAGGTCTAGTACCCTATCAACTTTATTTTGCCAAGTGGGGCCGCGTGAAAGCTCCCGCGATTGAACGATCGTAAGTGGATCAATATTAATAAATATGGACCCACTTACGATCGTTCAATCCCGGGGCTTTGACGCAGTCCCACTTGGCAAAATAAAGTTGATAGGGTACTAGCTCTTTTTGAATTTTTAAAAGTTCAATTAGAAGACCCCCCGAATAGATGGAGTTTGAAATTGACGGAAAGTCACATCTCATTAGAGCCACCCTGTCACAAGAGTTGGACCGGGCTCTAAAATCTCTTGGAATTTGTTTTGAGTGATGAAGTGAAGCATTGCGGCGTATTTAGAGTCCCCAACTGGATCATGCTGTTTCTGTGAGTGACTTCTTGGGTATGCCCTTTCACTGAGTCTTAAGACTTCTAATTCAGACTGCACATCAATAAAAATGATTCTGGGTGTGGATTTATCTCCTTTAGGCCGGGTTAAATTATAGGATTCTCTAAGTGTACTCGTTTCAATAGGGTAAATCCTTTTTCCCAAAAAAATGCAGTTTTTCTTTTTCATCCAATGGCGAAGGATTTCTCCGAATGCTCCAAGGATATCGTTTGGGGTTTTATAGGGCGTTTCTTCCTTGGGAAAATGGGGGATCACATGGTTATTGACCCATAAAACATCATCCGGATCGAGACCATCAGTTTTGGCATTGGCATGGGGACAGAAAAGGCTACCAGTTTCAATTTCACATTGATTTTCAAAGATGGAGTATCCAATCCAAAATGGTTTTCCGTATAAACCCCATCGTTCAACATCAAATGAAAAGACATATTCAGGAGGCTTTACGTATATTCTCTCCGGAATTTTACCATCAAAAAGTATGGACTGTGATTTCCAATAAAGTTCTGTGCAATTGATGGCTTTTTCGATTTCAGTTTTCTTAGTGTAATCGAATGCACAACCAGTTGTTTTCAATAGAGATTTTAGATTGTAGATAGGAGTAGGCGCTATAATTTTTCGCGAATCTCTCTCTAATAGAACGCATTTCTCAAATAAATTTGTGAGGAAGGGATAGTCACGAAATCCGATGCATCTTAAAGTTTTTCCATAACTATTTAAGAGACTGGTCCAGATTTCCCAGACTTTTTCATAAAGATCGTGAGGTGTCTCCACATGTATGCCATCGTCTTTCGGCAGTCGTGAGATGACCCCTTTTTTGCACATTCTAACCCAGACCTTGTCGTGGATAGGGCAATTTGTGGAAGCTGCTCTTGCATTGTCAGGATTGCAGATGATTTGACCTGATTCAATGAGTTTTTTTTCTGTAGAAACTGCATAACTGACGCAAAAATATTCTCCTTCATGTCCAATACATTGAGCATTCATCGCTACGACGACATTGGTAAAAAAAGTCATATTTATCCCTTTTTATTTTAAACAATTATAGCAATTTTGAATAATTATTGCATGGATTAATTTAAGAAAACCACAGAGTCTCATGTCAGGCCCCCTATCAGGAAATAACCACATCCTGTTCATCCTTACTATCCTTTTATCCTGTTTTTTTAGCACATCTGAACAGGATAATAGGATAGTAAGGATGGGCAGGATGTTTTTTTAAAATATTTTATAATAAGTGACTTGCATTTTTGTTATTTAGGAGATGAAGAAGTTAAAAAATCATTGATCATTTCTTCAGGATCCAAACATCGAATGCAGGCCCCTGTTCGACATGATCTTAACTTAGGACACCGTTTCTTAAATTTCTGATGATACGGACATGGCCCCTGAAAAGAGTGGTGTTGAGATCCCAGGGGACGATACTTCTCAGCAAGCGAGGGGCCAAAAATGCTATAGGTCGGAGTGGATGTGGTCCCAGCCAAATGAAGCGGCAAAGAATCCATAGTGATCACTAAATCGACAGCACTCATGAGATTTTGCAATTCTGGAAGGGGTAACCGAGGTATGATCTGGCTGTTGGGAATCTCTTTTTGGATCTGTTCGACAAATTCACGTTCCTTTTCGTTTCCCCAGACTAATAAGAACTGACCGGAAGGAATCCCTTTTAAAAAGTCGGTCATGGTTTTGAGGGGGAGTTGTTTATTGATCCAATGGGCTCCGGGGCAAACGAGAATGTTCTTTTGTTCGTTTGATAAGTATAGATTCGGGTCAAAATCGGAAACAAGTTTTATCCCTTCGTATTCAAAGGGGAGTGTGTCATGAAAATAGGTTTTGACTATAGCCAAGTAATCTTCACGAATATTTTGTCCTTCAGGTGGATTGATACGTTTATTGGTGAACAATAAATTCGGAAACTCAGCAACAGTTTTTCGACCAAAGCCTAATCGTACCTTGCCTTTCGCTTGAAATCCTAAAAATCCAGATTTTGTATTGCCTTGCAGTTCGATAATCAAATCATAATCGAGTGTTCTTAATTGACTTTTGAATTCACCGAATTCATGACGGGTCTGGCGGGAAAGGGGAGAGCGTCGCCATCTTTTCGTCTGAACTTCAATCGTCCGAGTGATGTCAGGGTGAGCCGTAATCAATTCGGCAAAGGGCTTTTCGACCATCCAATCAATCTGAGAGTCAGGAAATTTTTTCTTAAGATAAGCGACGACTGGGTAACACTGAACAATGTCACCCAGAGACGAGGTTTTAACAATCAGAAACTTTTTCAATCCATCCTCCACCTAACACCTTATCTCCGATATAAAAAACACAGGCTTGTCCCGGAGTGATCGCATTTTGTGGTTCGTCAAAAACCACATGGGCACCTCCTCCTTCAAGGGGATAGATTTTACCAGGTTTTTCAGGACTTCGCGAGCGAATTTTAATGGTTGCGGTATGACATTCACCGGGAACCCCTTCCTTGAGGATCCAATTCACTCTTTCTATCAGAAATTCCTTTCGATTGGCGTCACTTTGTGAGCCCACATAGACATCTTTTGTTTGGGAGTCAATCCTTGTGACATAAAGAGGTTGACCAAAGGCGACACCAAGTCCTTTTCTTTGTCCGATGGTGACACTGTGGATCCCTTTGTGATCTCCAAGCTCTTGGCCATCGACATGCTTGATTTTTCCCGCTGCGGCCTTGGCTTTTTCAGGAAAATGACGCTCTAGAAATTTCGCGTAATTTCCATCCGGAATAAAACAGATATCCTGGCTTTCAGGTTTTTGGGCTGTGACCAGATCGTCGGCTCTGGCAAGCTTCCGTATTTCATCTTTGGTAAAGTCGCCTACTGGAAACAGAGTCTTCGATAGCTGTTCTTGTGTCATACTAAAGAGGAAATAGGTTTGATCCTTTTTCGGATCTTTTCCTCGCATCAACACCCAACGACCTGTTTCTTCGTCATACTCAATTCGCGCATAATGCCCTGTGCAAATCTTGGAGGCCCCGATCTCCATGGCTTTTTTGTAGAGAGTGTCGAATTTCAGTTTTTCATTGCACAGAATGCAAGGGCTGGGAGTCCTCCCTGCAAAGTACTCGTCGGCAAATTTTGTGACCACTTTTTCCCAGAACTCTTCTTTGAAATTGATCGCGTAATAGGGGATTTTAAGTTCTTCGGCGACAAGCCGAGCGTCTTCAACCGATTCAGCTCCGCAACAGCTTTGAGTCGAACATTCTGTTTCTTCGACTTCGGGGCCTTTCCACAATCTCATTGTCATCCCAACACACTCGTATCCCTTTTTGACCATGAGAGAAGCGCAGACAGAAGAATCGACTCCACCTGACATCGCAATCACAACTTTTTCTTTGGATTCACTCATAATTAGTTTTGGGCGTACTGTGTTTGACAAAGAAGATTAAAATCAACATTATGTTCCACAAGCTCAATCGCTTTATTGACCTTGGATTCATCCTCTTTTCGGATTTTAGCGGTAAATGAGGTGATTTTTTTCATCGCTTCGTATGTGCACATCGGAGCGTACAGAATGGGGACATCGGAATGTTTGATTTTTTTCATAATATCGGCATCCGGCGCATGTCGCCCAGTCAAAATCATCCCACCCTGAAGATCCATTTTCTTGTGCTGTTCAAGAGTCGCTAGAATGATGTCTTTCCTGCTAGCGGGAGTAATGATCAATTCATTTGGGACAATTTCAGCATAATAAGCTTCAAGCGAACAGGCTACGAGCCTTTTGTCTCGAAAATGGCGCAAAGAATGTTCGTCACTCGAGAGAAAATCGGTCTCAAACAATAAGGCGAAGTCCTTCATGGTTGGTGTATTGAGAAATTCGTTATAAGGAATGCAGCCAATTAGGGGAATGTTCCACCTTGCGAGTGCTTTAGGAAAATAATTCAAGATCATATCCCGCTTATCTTGAAGCACCCGATTGAGAATCACTCCACGAATATTGATGTTTTTAGAGAGACACATTTCAATATTGAGAGCTAGCTCGTCAAATGCGGAGCCAAGACCGCCAGGTAAAATGATCACGACATCCAACCCTAATTCAGATGCCACCTTCGCATTATTTTGGTCGATAATGCTACCGACCCCCACATGACCCGTTCCTTCAACAATTGTATAGTCATTTTGACTGTAAATGCGCTCGAATGATTTGACGATTTTATCGCAAAGGGACCCATGGTCACCATCCAAAAATTCTTTTGTAAACCCTGGATGAACAATGACAGGACTCATGTCCTCATAGGGAGAATCCAGGTGAAAAACCTCATGAAACAGGACCACATCCTTGTCAACTTTTAAATTTTTATTAATAGTGACATGCTGTTGCCCGACTGGTTTGATGAAGCCGACTTTGGAGTATCTTTTACGGAGACCTGAGATCAGACCCAGGCAAGTGGTGGTTTTTCCCACATTTTGCCCTGTAGCTGCGATAAAAATGGCGTTTTTTGTCATAAAATTTCTTTGGTTGTTGAGGATATTCTAGCATAATCGGTAAAATAAGTCATCTCTTGTAATCACGTACAAGAATAGGTCAAGACTTTTTCACCCATTCAGGGCGACTGGCAAAAATATCTTGAATCCTTAACATTGTATCAAGCATTTCAGGAAGGGTTTCGACGCAGATCTTTTTATATTGATTAAAGGTGTCTTCGTCCATACCCTTTGGTTTTTCTAGTTTTTCTAAACCAAATTCTGAACATAAAACTCCGGGTAATTCATGACTTGGTTGAGCATCCCTTTTTGGGTATTTGCTCTTTTCATGAAGCGTACGTGGTCTATCAAAACATTCATACGGTTCAGGTTGATAAACGTAGGTCAGTTTTTCACCGATATTTTGTTGAATCCCTTTGAGGTCATTAATAATGGGAATGATGTAGTTGTCTAAACATAATGTGGGATTCCGATCAATGTCAAGGATGAGTGCTCGATTCCCCAGTAAACTTAACATCACTTCAGTGGCTGTTCTATCAGGTTTTAAAATGTTTTTACTCTTCAAATCGACATTTTTTCCTCGGGAGTTGAGATAGACATAATAATAATCAGCTGCACGATTGATGACACCTTGGATACACTGGATTTTTTCAAAAAGATCTCGAGAACCGTAGGTATCACTACCAACTCTTAATGTATGAAAGAGAGTCGGCAGTTTATTCACCCTTTCAATTCCTTTCTTAGGATTATCGCGCTCTTGGCTAATATTTTTTAGATCGATAAATATGTTTTCGGGCTGGACAACACCCCCCATAACGATTTTGACATGTTCTGAATTGATCATTTTGAATACCTTTTAAATAAAATTGATTAAATGACTACAGTGTAATATAAGACTGATTATGAGCCAAGACATATCACCAGAGCGATCTTTAATTTTTTACAGGATAAATAGGATAATACAGGATGAACAGGATTCTTCTAAAACATCCTGTTCATCCTGTATTATCCTATTTATCCTGTAAGATTTTAAAGTGCGGAAAAACGCTGCATTTTCTTCTGAATCTCCTTGATCTCACTCTCAAACTGCCCCAATTGATCCCGTTGCTTCTGCACGAGATGCTCGGGAGCTCGCTCAATAAATTGGGGATTCTCAAGCTGGATACGCAATTTTTCCATCTGCTTCGAAAGCTTCTCTTCTTCTTTTTGCAGTCGCATTTTCTCTTGTGCCAACAATTCCTGGGGCATGGGAATCATCACTTTGATTTCTCCCATCATTCCGGTTGAAGCAAACGGAAGCTCAGGTTCTGTTTTCTCATAATGAAGAGATTTGACCCGAACCAACGCTCGAATCATACTTTCGTTTTGTTGAAGTAAGTGGGTGTCTGGACCGACTATGTAGACATCAACTTCTACGGCTGGGGTGAGCTTCATCTCGCCACGAATATTTCTGATGGTATACACCACTTGTTCCACCGCATCAAAAGCTTCTTCAATTTCTGGATTGATGTCGCTTTTTCGAATGACTTGAGGAAACGGGGCACACATACAGGCTTGGCTTGAAAGAGCTTGTATGGCTTCGTGGGTGTATGGGTCCACATCCTTTAACTGAAGGTTGGGGAGTTTTTCTTTCAGTGTTGCAAACAACTCTTCTGTAATAAACGGGGCCATGGGATGTAACAATCGAATGGCGCCACAAAGAACAATCGCCAAGATTTTTTGTTTGTTTTGGCTCTCTTCAGGTGTCCCAGATTTCCCAAAGAGGACCGGCTTGGAAATTTCTACGTAATAAGCACAAAATTCTTTCCAGAAAAAATCGTATGCTTCTAGTGCCGATTGATCAAATTGGTAAGTTGAAAGGTGATGGTTCACTTGTTGAATAATGTGATTGAATTTTGAGAGGATCCAGTGATCTTCTAAACGAAGGTGTGATTCATCCAACCCTTCTTGAAACTCTTTTGAAGTGAGATTTAAGTTCATAAAGACAAAGCGGGCGCCATTCCACACTTTGTTGGCAAAGTTTTTGAACTCGTCAAATCTTCGACGATCGAGATCGATTTCACGGGTTTGAGTGGCGCTTGCGGTTAAGGCCATCCGCATGGCGTCAGTTCCATATTCATCGATGATTTCTAACGGATCAATGATGTTTCCTTTTGATTTGGACATCTTTTCCCATTTGTATTCGACACCTTTAGGGATCGGTTTGCCCATTTCATATTCACGCCGCTCTTCTGGAGTTAAATAGGTGATGCCTCCGTCAGGATTTTTTCGCCAATAGGACTTTCCGTAAATCAATCCATGCAAGAAAACTTCAGGAAAGGGGACTTCTCCCATCATGTATTCTCCCATAAAAATCATCCGAGCCACCCAAAAGAACAGGATGTCATGTCCTGTGACGAGAACGGAGTTGGGGAAAAACTGATCGAGTTCTTTTGTCTTTTTTGGCCAACCTAATGTGGCAAATGGCCACAGCGATGAGGAAAACCATGTGTCCAAAACATCTTCATCTTGCTCCCATTGATCAGGATTCTTTGCGACTTCGGGAGGCAATCCCTCACCGTCAAAACAAATCATCTCTTCAGGATTGTCTTTGTTATACCAGATCGGAATGCGGTGCCCCCACCACAACTGCCGGCTAATGCACCAGTCACGGAGATTTCGGATCCAATGGAAGTAAACATTCTCCCAGTTTTTGGGAATCAACTTGACTTTCTTTTCGTTGATAGCCTCTTCAAGCTTGTGAGCGAATTCACTCATCTTTACAAACCACTGCTTCGACATGTATGGCTCGATCACCGCTTTTGAACGGTAGGAAAGCCCGACGCGATAGGTATGAGGATCGACCGATTTAAGAAATCCTTTTTCCTTCAGCTGTTCGACCACTTTTTCACGTCCATCTTTCATGCTTAACTGAGCGAACTCACCACCATTTTCATTGATGGACCCATCTGGATTCATGATGTTGATGAAGGGGAGATTGTGATCGAGACCCATCTGGTAGTCATTTGGGTCGTGAGCAGGAGTGATCTTGACAGCCCCGGTTCCAAATTCCGGATCGACCCTGTGGTCTTCAATAATGGAAATCTCTCGGTTAACAAGAGGAAGAATCAACGTTTTGCCAATGAGGTTGCGGTATCGTTCATCTTTTGGATTCACGGCGACGGCGGTATCCCCGAGCATTGTTTCGGGTCTTGTGGTGGCAATCGAGACAGAACCAGAACCATCTTTTAATGGGTACTCAATGGTCCAAAGGAATGATTGCCTCTCTTCGTACTCCACTTCATCATCGGCAATGGCAGTTTGTGTGACCGGATCCCAGTTCACTAAATAATCACCACGATAGATTAATCCATTGTCGAAAAGTTTCTTAAAAGCTGTTTTCACTGATTGATTATTTTCGGGATCCATCGTGAAACGTTGCCGCGTCCAATCACAGGAACATCCCAAGCTTTTTAGCTGATTCGTAATGCGCTTTTCATAACCCTCTTTCCACTCCCAGACATAAGACAAAAAATCTTCACGGCTGTAATCGGTTCTTCTTTTTCCTTCGTTTTTGATGAGATACCGCTCGACTACAGTTTGAGTCGAAATTCCCGCATGGTCGGTACCCGGAACCCATAAGACCTCGTATCCCGACATTCGCTTCCAACGGATAAGAATGTCTTGAAGCGTCATCACAAGGGCATGGCCCATGTGGAGAGCTCCGGTAACATTGGGCGGAGGGATCACAATGCAATAAGGGGGCTTGTTTGATTCGGGATCAGCAACAAACAATTGCTGCTCTTCCCAGAATTCTAACCATTTTTTGTCAGTCGTTTTTGCATCGTATGTTTTTGAAATCTCTTCAGTCATTTTTCCTACCTTTTGGCTGGACCTAGAGAATCATTATAGATTGAATTTTCTTTTCATGCGAGGGGATAAACTTGAGTTAAAATTATTTTAGAAGCTTCGTGCTTTTCTGTTTCCATAGGAATTCATCAGGAGTACAATGAAAAGGCTTATGCTGATGCTGATGCTAAGGGGAATTATAACCGATAAGGATAAAGAACTGGCCGCGATGATCCCGGCGACAAGAAATCCTAGGGAGCTCCCTAAGAATACGGGAATCGCATAGGGCAGTTGAGTTTTCACATGATCCACCAGGTGGCATTGAGCTCCCGATGAGGACAAGACAGTTGAGTCTGAAAGCAGGGATACGTGATCGCCCAAAGCGGCACCAGACACAACGGCTCCGAGTGAAGGGAGCAGTAGCGGGATTTGATCCAGTATCACCGGAGGCTCTAAACCTTGCATGTGAATCACTATGGGAGCCACGAGGGGAATGAATATTGCTACGGTTCCCCAGGAGGTCCCCAATGAACCTGAAACGAGGGCGCTTGTCCAAAAAAATACAAGCGGCATTAAAAACAATGGGATCGATCCCGAAATGAGAGAAGAGATTTCTTGGCCAAAATTTAACTGAGTTCTCAATATATCCGCTAAGGTCCATGCAAGGATGATAATGGTCACACTTGGTATACTGCTCTTTGTACTTTGATAGGTCACACTAAAGATTTTTCTGAGAGTAAAATTTTCAAAGAACATGAAATAGAGGATCGAAATCAAAAGTGTGGATAGGCTTGCTGCAAATAGAATGAATGAGATTGGAGTTTCAGTAAACATTTGCAATACGGATGAGCTTCCTCTGTCAAAGATGAGGATATAGAAAATGATAAAGAAGGGGAAGAGGGTCGCGGGAATAAAAAAATTCCAGATTTTTCCTGAATGCTTTTCATCTGTTTGTTCAGAATGGTTTTCGATCACATGCTGCTCATGAATCCTCATTTGCCCCAATGAAATTCGAGCTCTGACAATCATCCAGAGTGTGGCGATGATGCTCAAAGAATACAATGAAAATGGAAGAGCCAACCAATAGATGGTATTGGGGTTGGCATGAAGCAAAGTTCCAGAAGTGATCTTGGACTCCACACCGTTATTGTGAAGCAAAGCAATCAGCAACGCCGCGAAACAAGAAAATGGACAAATCACAACGAGTGGCCCTGACATGGAATCAGCCAGAAGTGCTGTTTTCAATCGAGGAATCTTAAATCGGTCCGCAATCGGACGAATGATAGAACTTACGGTAATGCTACTGAGACATCCATCGATAAACAAGCTGTGCGACAAGAGAAGAGATGTAGTCTCAGCGCTTCTGGCATTCTTAATACGGCGACTTGTCAATTTCACGAGCGCATTCACACCGTTTGACCGCTGCATCAGATGAAACATGATTGATGAACAAATGATAAAGCCCACGACAAATAATTTATTTGTGGAGACAAAAGCATCCCATGAAATCCATTTATTGGTTTCACAATTAAGCCATAAATGCTTGGAAGTTAAAAAGAAAGCTTCATAACAGGAACCATCAGTGGCAATGAGGGCAGCAGTGATCACCCCCACAAACAAAGAGAGAATAACTCTATGGGTAATAGCGCCTAAAATAAAAACTATAATTGGGGGTAAAAGAACTAATAGTGTATGCATGATTGTAATAAAGCATATCGCAATATATTAATAAAATGATATACTAAAGTGCTGAGCATTAGAAGAAAAGGAGTATTTTATGGAAACAAGACGATTGAATTGGACCGTGACTTTAGTTTTATCAATATTCTTTGGTTCCTTAGGTGTGGACCGTTTTATGATGGGACAGATTGTCCTTGGGATTCTCAAGCTTATTACGTTTGGTGGATTTGGGATTTGGTGGTTGATTGATGTGGTATTGATTGCCAGTCGATATGAATTTGAGGGAGTTGAATGGGTCGATTAGTTTTATTGATCATCGCTGCGTTTTTTGCGGTGGGGTGTGATCGGGAGCCAACGGTGGATGTTGAGAAATTGGAAGAGGTGGAGACCGGCCCGCATGGCGACATCATCCAAGACGATTAGCAGCCGCTGATTCGTGCAAATCTGACTTTGTAAATTTTAACGCAAAGACGCAGTCTCGACTTTCGGATATTTCATGTAAGTAGCGATATGTTTATTTTGGTGTAAATGGCTTATAAATTTAACCGCGAAGATCGCGAAGATCGCGAAGAAACGCGAAGAAACAGACTAATGTCAA
>JAAKFL010000027.1 GCA_011065065.1 Chlamydiota bacterium
AAATGCGAGGAATCATCAATCACCTTCAAAACATCATCACCAAATACAACGCCCACTTTTATCGGACGAGACAGTCGATCTTCTAACAGTTCGATACAGTCGCGAGCGCAGCTTTGAGGATTCAGTCCACCTGCGTTGGTGATCACTTTAAATTTTTTACCTTTTTCCCAATAAGGAATGAGCTCCTGAAGGGTTTCAATAAAATCACGTGCATATCCCAGGTCGGGATTTTTTTGTTTTTGAATGGCCATGATGGAAAGCGACACCTCGGCCAAATATTCCAGCGTCAGGTAATCAAGATCGGGAACACGCTTCACAAGTTGGGCCGGAGCCAATGCGCTATCTCCCCAAAATCCCTGTCCATTACCAATTTTAATCAAACCTGAATCACTCCTGTGTGGAACCGCCGATCGCGATTCGGGTTTCTATTAACGCATATCAAAGTATCCCGCAAGATTTTGCGCGTTTCATGCGGAGCAATGATGCCATCGATCCACCCTCTTGCCGCGCCGTAACGAATGTCCATCTGCTCATCGTAACGCTGCTTGATTTGACTCCGCCTCTCTTCCGCTTCTTCTTGATTCCAATCGTGACCCCGCTTCTCAATATGAAACAGAGTCGATGCCGCTTGGTCTCCTCCCATCACAGCATATTTCGCATTGGGCCAAGCAAAAATAAAGGTCGGGTCAAACGCCTTGCCACAAAGAGCGTAATTGCCGGCTCCGAATGAGTTCCCTACAACCACGGTAATTTTAGGAACCACAGAATTACTTAACGCATTCACTAATTTCGCTCCGCACCGAATAATCCCTGACTTTTCCGCGGCGACTCCCACCATAAACCCAACAACATCCTGAAGAAAAACCAAAGGAATGTGCATCTGATTGCAGTCCATAATAAACCGTGCCCCTTTGTCGGCACTATCTGAATACAAAACACCCCCAATCTCAACTTCTCCCTGGGACGTTTTCTGGTGCTTTCTTTGATTGGCGATCACACCCACTGGCATCCCCCCAATCTTAGCAAACACAGTCACCAATGTTTTTCCATAATCGGCTTTGTATTCTTGAACTGATCCTTTATCAACAAGACATTTGATCAAATCGTGAGCTTCGTATTCCTTTTCGTTTTGGGCTCCAATCAGATCATATAATTTGTAAGGATCAGTTGCTGGATCACTGTCTATGGAATTTTCTTCATCAGAAGGAAGCTTTTCCACCAGAGAACGCAACCTCTGAAGACATGAAGGATCATCTTTTTCACGGTAGTCCACCGTGCCACTAATTTCAGCATGCATTTTCGCACCGCCCAGCTCTTCTGTATCCACATCGTGCCCAATCGCCGCTTTCACAAGAGCGGGACCCGCGATATACAACCCACTCCCTTCGGTCATCAACAACTGATCGCAAAGAACAGGAAGATAACCTCCCCCTGCAATACAATTTCCCATAATGGCGGCAAACTGCGGAATTCCCGCGGATGAAAAAAGAGCGTTATTCCGAAAGATCCGCCCAAAGTCATCTTCATCTGGAAAAATCTCGTCTTGCAACGGAAGAAAAACTCCGGATGAATCCACCAAATACAAAGTCGGAAGCCGACAAGCAAACGCGATGTTCTGAGCGCGCAGAACTTTTTTGACAGACTGAGGAAACATCGCCCCCGCCTTGACAGTGCCATCGTTGGCGATGATCATGCAAAGACGACCGGAAACTTTCCCAATCCCCGTCACCACTCCAGCAGCAGGAAACTTTCCCCACTCCTCGTACATCCCATGAGCAGCCCATAAACCCAGCTCGAGAAACTCATCATCACAAAGAATTTTTAACCGTTCACGAACAGTGAGACGACCCAATCGGTATTGACGCTCGGGGTTTCCCCCTTGACGCAATTCCTCTTCTTCCCGCCCCAATTGCTCTGTGAGATCTAAAAGTGTCATCTTTTCTGACTCACCTCATCCGACACCGCTTCCAGTTCGGCATCTCGATTTTTAGACATGGACTTCATGGCCTGATCGAAACGATCCATGGCCAAAGTACAATAGAGTTTAGCAACCGATAAATTTTCTTGGTTGCCACTTTGCAGTTCGCTGTCACACTTACTGATCACAGCCGCTGTGGTGTAAAGAGAGGTCACAGCTGTGGCAATACGATCGCAAACAAATTGTTTTTCCACCACCTCTTCCCGATACTTCGACAGAACACTCATCACCGTCAATCCAAAGTTTCGAATAGCCGATCCCAAACGATTCGCTTCCGACTTAAGTTCTTTTGATTCAATCGGGACAGTCGGAGCCGTCACACGTCCTGAAACTTGTTGCAACATCTTCCAGATCGCGCCAAAATTCCCAAAAGGAGATTTCAGAGCCTCCATACCCTCTTTCAATTCCATTCCCACATCACGTAATCCCACAGCCGCAATAAACACCTGAAGCACCTCGTTTGATCCCTCACCAATCATATTCAACCTCGCATCGCGCATCAGCCTTTCGAAAGGTTGATCGGTAAAGAAGGAGCGCCCCCCAAAAATTTGCATCGTGTCATAAAGGATTTCCCATGATGCATCACTCGCAAAGACCTTCAAAATCGCCGCCTCCAACATAATCTCGCGATCTCCCGCATCCAAAAGCCCTGCGGTCAGATAAGTTGTCGCATCCATGGCATAGAGATTCGCTGCCATCTTAGCCAGTTTCTTTTTCACCAAAGGAAATGACGCTAAAGGACGCCCAAATTGAATCCGTGTATTCGCATGCTCATAAGCTCTTTTCACCAAATAGCGAGTCATACCCGTACAGTTCGACCCAAACGTAATCCGCCCATAATCCAAAACGGTCAAAGCCACCCGAAGACCTTTCCCCTTTTTTCCTAAAATATTCTCAGCCGGAACTTCGCAGTTTTCAAAAGCGAGATTTGCGGTCCATGTTCCTCGCATTCCCACCTTTTCAAGCGCCTTATTCCGCACTTTAAATCCAGGCATATCGGGCGTCACCAAAAACGCCGTCACTTTTTGCTCTGTTCCAGAAGATGTTTCCACAGGAGTTTTCGCCATGACGGTCAATATTTTTGCAATACCGCCATTTGTGATCCATTGCTTCAACCCATTGATGAGGTAACAATTTTTTGCCGGGTCAAATTCTGCTGTCGTCTCGATTCCTCCTGCATCTGAGCCCGCATTGGGCTCTGTCAATGAAAACGCCGCAGTGAAATCTCCCCTAGCCAGAGGCTTGAGCCAGGTCTTTTTCTGTTCCTCTGTCCCAAAAAGAAGAACCGATTTCAACCCAATACTCTGATGAACATTCACATAAAGAGCTGTCGAGCAGCAATACCCGGCCAAAGTCTCCATCACTTTGCAATAGGCCGTCTGGGACATCCCCAGTCCCCCATATTCTTTTGGGATCGTCATCCCTAAAATTCCCAAATCTGCCAAACCCTTCACGACTGATGAAGGGATTTCAGCATTACGATCAATCGCATCGGCATCAATCTCCTTATCAGCAAAACTCTTGAGCTTTGCGATCAAATCATCAGTTTCTTGCTGTTCATGAGAAATGGGGAAAGGAAAGGCTCGGGAAACGTCTAACTCCCCAAAATACAACATCTTAGCAAATGAGGGCCTCTCTTCTTCGGTTGAGAGCACCTCTTCGGCAAGTTTTCTCTGCTGCTCATCCATAACACCCCCTGTTTTCAACTATTTTCTATAACATATGAACACGAAAAAATTATGTAAACCATTATCACTGGCCAGAAAAACCTATAGTAATATTTTTTAATAAAAACTTAAAACATTCTTTAAATAAACTTAAAACAACTGTATTATAATTAACCATTAAAAATACATAAAATTAGGACTATTATGAGTGGAATTATAAAAAGTTATCTATGTAAAGCAGGCCCGAGAATTTTGAGTGATGATGAGCTGCAGGTCAAAGAGGCTGAAAATCAGCTTAAATTTGCCCGAAAACAGCTAAATCGAGTTCAAAAGAGGGGAATCAAGCCTGAGCAAGACTGGCAGGGTCGTGTAGAACGCGCACGAGCATTTTTCATTATAACCGCTTTTGAACTCAAAAGTGAGAACAAGGATTATAAATTACCACCCGAAGTGCAAAAAGTCTTTAAGGTGGCTCAAGAAATTTCTCATGTAAACATCGGTAAACCAGAAATTCTAGCCCACGGAGAGGAATACGCCTTTTTAACTGATAAGCGACATTTCTTGGACAAACATATCCTCACACTTAAAAAGTGGCGTCGCGAACACCGAAGCAGTAAAAGCTCTCTTGTGAAAAAAGATGATATAGGGCATCTCATCTTAGCCACATACAGTAAGAAAAATAGAAAAACAACTCATCTTGTTTCTCAACTCATGAACGATGCCACAGATGACCGAGAACTCACATATAATTTGGATTATTTCGGTCTTCATGAAGAAAGAAAGGGTGATATTGTTACAGAATTACGCCCGAATTTCAAAGTTAAAGGCGATGATATATTTCATGTATCGATTGTCACAGATTGCCCGACAAACACCCTTTCATCGGCTGGTCACCACACATGGTTACGGTTGATTGATGCGCGAGGACGAGTTTACAGTACCGGAAAATTCCCGACGTATATTAACGGTGTTTATCTCTTTGAGAAAGTTCCTGTCGTGTACAAGAACTCCGATAAGCACGAATGGCTCATGCGTCACGATACCATTAAAGAGCATAAATTTGAACTCACCCATGGAGAGTTTAATTCGTTAAAAGCAAGGATTGAAGCTGACTACCGATCTGTCAAGGATCAAGACTTCCTTTTCTTTAATCAAAACTGCTCCGATTGGGCTGTTGAATACGTTTCCGAATTCTATAAGGAGATCGAAAAGAAAAAAACACAAGTAGACGGATTTAGTATTCTTTTTAAAACAGTATGGAGTATTTATACCAAATGTACTCCAAGTTTCATTAAAAGAATCGTGAGTCCTATTAAGAAGATTGCTTCAAGGATTTTCCTTCAACTCCCCCGGTATACTTTAATTCGACTTCTTGGAGGAACAAGAAAACCTAAACGTGAAGGTTCAAAATCCTACCTCGAGGAAACAACTTGGTTAGGTTCCATTACCAATGTCACACACCCCTATAAATTAAGACGTTGGTTGAATGAGAATCATATTAGGATTCAGAGAAGGAATCCTTAATCTATGAACCTATGCCAAAAGCATTTATTGAAATAGGTTCATAATTCCGGAATCACGATAATCTCGGGATGAACTCGGTTGCGGAGTGTCTGCTGGATATACGAAAGCGTCGCCCCAACCGAAGACATGCAAGAGGTGCAGGCTCCTTGATAAGTAATGAAAAGCTTGCGCCCTTCTTCAAACTTCACCACATCCACACCGCCACCATCCAAAGCAATATAAGGCCGAATTTCATGATCCAGCACATCTTCGATGACTTGGGATTTCTGTTCAGTGCTTAATTCATCCCAACCGGGATATCCCCCTTCAAGAACTTCTCCCAACTGCGGTGTTGGAGGCGCCTCATAAGTTTTCGCAACTGGGATGTCAGTACACTGTTCAGAAGCTTCTTCGATAGCTCCAATTACAAGATTGAGGTGAGGTGAGGTCTCCCATGGAAAGGCGGGCTCATCCGATTTATCGCGCATTTCACGATCAATAATTTCAGCACTCAAGCGACGAGCTTGATCATAATTCTTCCCCACCAAAACTTCGCAAGCGCCTTCAGCGGCTCCAATCAAAGCTGACTGTCCAAAAACTTGGAATTTGGAGTCCACGATGATCCCATCATCAGGATCCACCAACCAATAAAAGCTCACGGCATTGCCATCCTTAATCGATCCCTCAAATCCCACAGCCAATCGCATCCCGCGCCCTTTCGCATCTTCGGCAGTGAAGATTCCGACGTTGCGAGGATTCAGGATCTTCGATCTAAGTTTGCGGCTATAACGAAACCATGGAAATGATTGAACTAATCCCTGAAGACTCATAGCACCACCATGTGTGAAGAGCTGTTACGGAGTTGTTTGGCGGTTTCGACAATGACCTTCACAGCACGATCAATCTCTTCGTCTGTGGTTTCTCTTGAAAGACTGAAGCTCACTGTAGTTTGAGCCAAAATGGGGTCAACTTTACACGCCTCCAAAATCAAGCTAATTTGTTGATTGTTTCCTCCGCCAATACTCGCAAAAAGATTTTTCTCAGAAAGAGCAAATAACAGGGCTTCATTGACAATCCCAGGAAATGCGATTGCAGTGATGTTCGGCAGACGTTCTTGTTCAGTAAAGAGGGGAGTCGCTTCAGGAAATCCCTTTTGAATCCCTGTCTCAAGCTGGTTTCGCAAACGCGCTCCTTCCATGCAAATGAGATCTCGTGTTTCGGCAAGCTGTTTTGAAGCTTTGCCCAAAGCGACCAACCCTGCAAGGTTCATTGGACCTGCACGGCTTCCTCCCTGCTCATTTCCCCCGACAATCAACGGACTCAACTTGACTCCGTCCCGAATCCACAATCCCCCTGTCCCTTGCGGTGCATGAAGCAAAGATCCCTCAAATGTGATGAGGTCGGCTCCTATCTGTTTTAGATCAAAATAAAGTTTTCCCAAAACATGAGAAGCATCCAAATGCAAGAGAACGCCTCGCTCTTTGCACACTTTCGCAATCTCTTCCACAGGATGGATCACCCCGGTCATCCCGTTAGCCCACGAAAGGGAAACAAACGCGGTGCGCGGAGTCATCGCATCCCCAACCGCTTCGGCAGTGACATAACCTTGTTCATTCACATCAATCATGCGGCAAACACAGCCATGTTTTTCAAGACGACTCATCGCCATGATTTGCGGTGCTTCATCAATCGCAGATGTGATGAAGTGATTCTTTCCAGTCTCCATGGTGACATCAAGATAAGCTGATTGAATCACATGGTTCACCGCTTCCGTTCCAGACGACATGAAAACAAACTGATCGTTTTCGTCAGCCCCTAACATTTGATAGATCGCACGGTAGCTCTCTTCCATCTGAGGCAAGTTTTGATGTCCCCATTGATGCGGAGCTGATGAGCTGCCCCATTTCTCTGTGAGAAAAGGGATCATGTCATTAACGGCCTCTTTCGAAGGACGGGTAATGAAACTGTTGTCTAAATAAATCATTAAGGTTGTATCTCAGTTTCCCGTGTAAAGATCCCTTGTTTATAAAGATATTACCTCTTCTGGGCTTAATTGATCAAGGTCCATGATGATGGAACGGAGGGAATTTCCGTGAGCGGAAATCATCACATGCTCTCCCCGCTCAAGATGAGGGACAACTCTTTCAATGAATAATGGATTTTACCACCAAACTGGAGGTTCACCGGCCACTGGAGCGGTAAAGTAGGGGATTCGGGTCTCAAACAAACTTCCGACGTAAACTGTATCGAGATTTCTGCCTCCGAAATTGATACTTGCAATAGCCGGGGCAATCGATCCTAATCCCGAAAAGATCATCTCTTGAGTGAGGGTCCCTTTGAAAAATTCCTCGTCTATTTTTTTGCATGCCTCAACATTTCGATCATCAAAGATAATTCTCAAATCCCCCTCTGGAGTGATTGCGAAAATCCTCTCTCCACAAGTAATGGTTCCCCAAAGGTTTCCATAACTGTCAAAAGCAATTCCGTCAGGAAATCCTGCAGGCCCCAAGTCCGATGGACCAAAAGTCTCTCTATCATGCAGGTCTCCATTATCGGAGACTTTCATTCTGCTGATTCTTCTTCCGAAAGTTTCGGAGATATACATATAATTCTCGTCTTTATCCAATCGTATCTCATTGGTTAGGGCAATACCATCAGCGACAATTCTGATTGTATCCTTGTCGATCAAGATGATGTATCCATCAGCCACATCAGGCTTCATGACTTCCACGACAAGTTTGTGTCTTGTTGATACGCTGACCCACAACCTCTCTTTTTTATCACGCAAGACAAAATTGATGACTCCTAATGGCTTCCCTTCGAAGGAGTCGAGAATAGTCTTTCTATTCCCATTTAAATCCATCAGTTCAAGACACCCCTTTCCCTGGTTGGCAATATAAATATCACCATTTTTTGCGAAACAGAGCCCGTTCGGAAGATCTGTGCCGGTGAGGAGGTTTTGATTTTTACCAGTATGTTTGTTGTCGCTGATAAGTTCCTGAGTTCCATCGGGGAGAATTTTTTGGACACCACCTCTTGAATCAGCGCACCAAAGGGTGCCGTCTCTTTTTGTAAGAATACATTCGGGTCGATATAAGTCGTGTCCGATGAATTTGAAATCATCTTTTGTAAGATGAAAGTCATCAATAGGATTTTTAATATATTGCCTCCATTGTCCTTTCGTCACACTACCTACTGTTGTCTAAATAAATCATTAAGGTTGTATCTCAGTTTCCCGTGTAAAGACTCCCTTGTTGTAATCATAAATGATAGGGAGCCCAGTTGGGATTTCTAAAGATATTACCTCTTCTGGGCTTAATTGATCAAGATCCATGATGATGGAACGCATAGAATTCCCATGAGCGGAAATCATCACATGCTCTCCCCGGTCAAGATGGGGAACAACCCTTTCTTTAAAATAGGGTAGAGACCTTGATGAGGTTAGTTTTAAACTTTCTCCTTCATTCGGAGGACGGGTATCATAGCTCCGGCGCCACAACTTCACCTGTTCTTCGCCATATTTTTCCATCATCTCCGCTTTATTCAGCCCCTGCAGCCCGCCATACATCCGTTCATTCAGCTGCCACGCAATATGGACGGGAATGGTATTCGATTTGGCCTCTTCGCTGTAGATGGTGCTCCACTCCTCCATCTTCCCTTCACCGGGATGAAGGATCACCGGAGTTTTTCCACTATGGTGCTTGCTCATGGCCAACATGGCCGTCGTGGAAGCCCGAATCAAGGGAGTGGTGAAGATCACATCGATCTGCATATCGGTGATGATTTCTCCCGCTTTTAGGGCTTCCTCGATTCCTTTTGGGGATAGGGGAACGTCTACCCAACCTGTAAAGAGATTTTTTAAATTCCATTCAGATTGTCCATGACGGATCATGATAAGCTTTGGCATTGAGGTCTCCTTTTAAAGGTCTGGTATAGCGCATCCAGGAATTTAAGTCAGTTTTTGGAGTGCGCAGGCTTGCCTGCGCACTCCAAAAAGTAACCTAGAATTTAATTGTTTTTCTTGTTAGAATATGTGCATTAATATGAACAATAATTCCAAAAAAAGATTAAGTAAAGCTCTTGCCGCAGCGGGCGTCGCTTCGCGTCGTGCTTGCGAGCAATTGATTTTCGATGGCCGGGTTTCGGTCAATGGCGAGGTCACGCTGGTCCCTCAAACTTTGGTGTCTTGGGAAGAAGATGAAATCCTGGTCGACGGAAAACCTGTTAGTGAGGAAGAAAGTAAGGTCTATTTTGCCATCAACAAACCCAAAGGGTATGTGTGCACCAATAAACGCCTGTCAAAACGAATGAAACTGGTGATCGATTTATTTGATGAAGATCGACGTCTTTTCACAGTAGGACGTCTCGATAAAGAGACTGAGGGTTTGATTCTTGTGACCAATGACGGTCATTTTGCACAGAAACTGATTCACCCTTCACAGAATATTCAAAAAGAGTATGTAGCCAAGACCGATCGTGAAATCAACCCCCAGATTTTGGAAAAGATCTCCAATGGCACTGTAGTCGAGGGAGTCTTTGTCAAACCGACAAAAGTGGAAAAGGTGCGTAAGGGGACAGTGAAGGTGACGGTTTCTGAAGGGAAAAAGCACGAGGTTCGGATGTTGTTAGAAAATGCCGGCTTGAATGTGCAGAACTTGAAACGAATTCGGATTGGTCATATTACTTTGGGAGATATAGCTGTGGGAAACTACCGCAATTTGTCACAATCAGAAATCGAAGGGGTATTCAACTCATGAAGCGAAAAAAAGCTGATATGGAAGAGCTCATGCTCCAGCTGATTCAAGAGTGGCGCCGGTTTACAAAACTCGGAGGACCTCCCGATGTGTTGCAAACGCGAGAATTCCGTCGTGTTGTCGAATCCCTTCGGGTGATGCGCGAAGCGTTTGATTCGGCACCTCAACATTTAGGGAGAAATTACTTTTCGAATTTTCAACTTCTGGCTGACTACCTCCTTTACTACTGGCCACTTCACTATCAAGAAGCGCTGTCCATTTTAAGTGAACTTCCAACGACTCCACGCCGTGTTTTGGATATTTGCAGTGGACCCTGTCCGGTTGCTTTTGCCGCTCTTAAGTTAGGCTGTTCTGAAGTTTTTGCAGTGGACCAAAATCTCGAAGCTTTGAATTTGGGAGCTCGCATTTGTGGTCGCGAAGGGTATCCTATAACGATTCGCAAGTGGAATCCCCATACACAACAGTTACCAGTTGAAGGAAAATTCGATCTGATCACAATGGGATACTGTTTAGAAGAGTTGTTTCCACAGACCGAAAAAGGATGGCAGGATGAGCAGGATGCTTTTATTGATCAGATGCTCAATCTACTCAATCCAAATGGTTATCTTGTGATCTTAGACAGTTCGCTTCCAGAAAAGAATCAGCGGGTTCTCAATATTCGCGAACGATTTGTGAAAAAGAAAATCCCTGTGCAAGCTCCTTGCGTCTGGCGCGGAGAATGCCCAGCATTAGCCAATAACTTTCCCTGTTTTGCACAGAGAGAATATGAGAAACCTTATGTGATGAAGGAATTCCAGAGAGCGCTCAATATCAATTTGGGCTCCTTGAAAGTTTCGTATCTCATTCTCCGTCACCCCTCTTCTGGATGGCCGCAACTCCCTGATAAAGATTACTTTCGGGTTGTGAGTCCCCCTAGTGAATCTCCGCAAGGGAAGCAGTTCTACCTCTGCGGAACCCCCGGAAAACGAAAAATATGTTCTCGTAAAGAGGAGCTCCCTAAAGAATCCCGAGCCTTCCAATACCTAAAACGGGGAGAACTCATCAGTGTGGAAGACGCTCTCGAAAAACATAACACCTTGCATATCAAGGACGAAACTAAGATCACTGTCGAAGCTGCTTGTGGAAAACCTATACCCGAAGTATTTTAGGGTTATGGAAGAGTCAAGCTCGAACATCGTCAGAGACAACATCATTATCCTTCTTGATGTTGCGATTCAAAATCTTGAAGTGTTCATAAAAGCTTCCCAACAAAAAGTTCCCACCATTTACAGCGTCAATGTTGAAGGCAATCATTTAACCCCCGGAAGATCTCACACCTTCCCATTTCTCCATGCATTCCTTCCAAAATATCAAAAAGAGAACCGCTTCAAACATCAGGCGATTAAACAGATTATTTTTAGTTCCATTGAAGTCTTACAAAAACATTCTCGGCTCCTTCTAAAACTCAAAAGAGGAAACACGGAAGAGCAACAATGGGCCAAACACGGGTTAGATGTCATCAATGCCTACAACGCTCTTTTAATTAAATCGAGAAAACCCCCTGAATCTTTCACAGAAAAACTTAAAAATTCCTTCTATTCCTATACAGGCATTTCACTAATTACTGCTGAGCTCAAAAAAAACTGGATTGAAATTCCCAGTGAAATTTTTATGCGGTTTGATTCTTTTGGAGATCACGAAGGAAAAACCATGGAGAAAATTGCGACTGAGTTGAGGAAGGGAAAGTTAGTAGAATTTTCAAAGACTGAGAGGGACATCTTTTGTATGCGCGCGATCACTCTTGCTGAAAAGTCTAAACTCCCACCCGAACTTTCAGTCGACCTCAATACCTTGATGCGCTCGACACCGATCACTGCATTGGAAACGGAGGGAGATTCCACAAGTTCAGTGATTTCAATGGTGCAGATGTTAACACCGTTTCCCGGAGAAGTCATCACTGTACGCGGGCAATTCAAACGAGATGAGACCTCGCATGTCCCCAGTGTTCCCGACCCAAAAAGCTTTCGTGTCTCCACTATTGTCACCCAAACGGGGTTTCCTCATCCTTCACAATATACCGGATGGGCCCTCTCCAATGTGGTGATTCCTCAGAATCCCTTAAGAATGGACCTTCTTAGCCACTTTCAAACCATTGTCAAAATCAAAAAGCAGGTGGCAACGGATCTTTTGCCGGGAGAACGGTTAAATTTAAAAGCGAAAGAGCTTTTGATATTAAAAAAAGAGGTGTTTGATGAAAATTCTGAGGGTTTCATCAGGCAACATGAAGAACTCAGTAACGCGATCCTAAAAGCAGCTCCATACAAATCATTAAAGGACAAATCGTCACAAGAAAAAATCGACACCTTTTATGCCTTACTCAAAACACACCCTACTCCGTTTGATTTCATCTCACAAACCCATCAAATGATTAACAAGTTTTTCATCGACTATCCCCATGAAAAGCTGGTGCAAGAGTGGCACAGTCATCAGAATCCAGATCTGCATGAAGGAGATCCCAAAGACCGATTTAGAGCCACATCGGAACTGCTTCAACGTGCTCTGGAACTTGCTTGCGAAGAGGTGACGATACAACTCAAGCAACCCCAGACAAAAATTGAGGAAGCCACCTTAAACTTCATTTTCCTTCAAGGGCGAATCCTTGGCCAAGCGGCTTCATCATTATTTTTGCAACACTTCTCAGAAAAGATTGGGTTTGCTCCGCCCCTCCTCAAACATTTTGAGCTTATGATTCAGACATGTAGCATCAGACAAGTTCTCGCCTTTCAACGAGAATTGGACTTTGTGCTGACTCCCAACAAACAAGAAATGAAATCCCAGCACAAACAAAATCTTGAACGGCTGATCAAAGAAGATATTGCCATCTTTCAAGAAGATCCCGATTTTGAAGAGCCCACGTTAAAAATTGCGCATGAGCTCGAACGGTATTATAACTCCCGTTATAATTATCAGTTGAATCTCCCAAAGAAAAAATAATTCTCTTGTTCTATTTAATTATAAATGTTATAAAGTCTCTTAATATTAAGGAGATTACTAATGCATATATCTTTTGATTCTAATCCATATAATAAATATTTTAAAATTTTAAAAAAAGGCAAGACCAGTTCCCCGAGTGCTTTGATTTATCAGAAACAAAGCGCAAAACTTCAACGTTATTTCAAGGCTGTGAAGAATAGGAACAAAAGCACACCAGCCATCAAAAAATCGTTTAATTCGCATGTAACAAAATACAAGGTCACCTCTCTGCACGTCGCAGTCATCACTGGCCAGACAGAAATAGCGAGGCAGCTTCTTGAGACAATTAAGGTTGATCCAAATGCCCCAGATTTGCATGGATGGACTCCGCTTCATCATGCCGTTGTCTTACAGAATGCACGCATGATCAATCTGTTATTGAAATATGGAGCCAGAGACACCTTCGAAAATGACCGCTATGGAACTCCCGTGGATTTGCATGAAATGATTCATGCGGACACAAAAGAGATTGAAGAGCCGATATTAGAAATCACCGATGATGGAGAATTTGAAGAAATCTCTCCGCGTAATTTTCAAGACATCACTGGTGCCACTTATATTGATCGCATGAAAATTCAGCCACAAGTTCTGATCGACGATTGGGGTCTCATGTCACATGAAGCACCTGAATATTCAAGTGATATCCAAGTTAAAAACCGAAGAAAATACAAAGTTTTTCGTCATGAACCTCCCAAGATAGCCTTGCAAAGGAATAGTCGCGATGAAAATGGCAACCTCATTCCCATAGGCTCCAGCACTGTGGCCACAAGAGATATTGAACCGGGTGAAATCATCTGTGAATATTTAGGGGATTACTGTGAATCATCGGAAGTGAAAGCTGGTGAAGAAGAATACCGACTAGAACGCATTGACGGAGTACGAGTCCGCAACCTCGGGCCAATTTCACCCGATGGTTATCCTAATGCCATTACTTATGGGCTAGATAACGAAAGCGGGTTACCTGATAGAAGCTTTTTCATAGCCTCTGAAACGATTAAAAAAGGAGGTCCCATAGTATGGGATTACAGCACGCATCCGGTAAAATACTTGGGTATAGAAGGCATAAAAGGAAACCCTTCAATTTCCTATCGTTATATTGAAGTCCGTCCTGATTCTCTTACGAATTTTCTACGGAATACAGACATATCAGCAATCATAAAAGCTTTCAATAATAGCTTTAATGGAAAAAGGAAAAAAGTTTGTGATTTTTCAGACTATTACAGACTCAACAAGATTCAGTATGTGATGAATACCCCTTTGACTTTCATGAAACATGTCCTTGCAGGAAATTTGACCGAAAAGCAAATCATGCCGATTGTTAGGACCTCACTATATACACAAACAGAATTCTTTTCTTGCCCAAATTCTTTTCAAGCCGAGATCATCTTCAGGATCATGAAACAGCCCGAAAGGTATACAATCGTGAGGAATGTTCTTTTGAATTTGTTGAACCAGGGATACACGGCTGTTTCCCAAAATGTTCTCATGAGATTGCGCATGGGCCCCTTAGAACAGTATCAGGATCCTAATGGTTATTCTCCCGAAGAT
>JAAKFL010000028.1 GCA_011065065.1 Chlamydiota bacterium
TCACGAAGTCACGACTTGCTCGCTGTCTTCTTAGTCGTCTTCCGCTTTTTCTTAGGGGGTTTTTCTTCCTGGATTATTTCAAAGACCAGCTTATCGTCCCCTACAGTCACCAAAAAGTTCTGTGACTCATCAGGATGAGTCAATATCTCATCCGTCAATGGATCAACAAGAAACTCTTCAATTTTCCGACGTAAAGGTCGAGCTCCCATTTCAGGCTGGAATCCTTTTTCGATCAGGAAGTCCTTCGCTTTTTCGTCTAAGGTCACTTCGATATCTCGCCCTTTTAGACGATCCAACACTTTCTTGACCTCGATCTCCAAAACCGCTTTGAGATTTTCTTTATCCAATTGATGGAAAATTACAAGGCCATCCAATCGATTGATGAATTCAGGTTTTAATTTCTTATTCACCTCAGACATAATCTTTTCGCGAATGGTCTCATCATCCATGATGTGATCGGCCATTCCAAATCCAATTTCCGTCTGCTTTTTGATGAGATCAGCACCGATATTCGATGTGATGATGACGATGGTGTTTCGGAAATCAACTTTCCGACCCTGTGCATCTGTCAGCCGACCTTCTTCAAGGATTTGAAGGAGCATATTCATCACGTCAGGATGCGCTTTTTCAATTTCATCAAAGAGAACTACCGAATAGGGTCGCATACGGACACGCTCGGTCAACTGTCCTCCTTCTTCATGCCCGACGTATCCCGGAGGAGATCCAGTCATCCTGGAAACGGCAAATTTCTCCATATATTCCGACATATCCATTTGGATCAAGGCATCTTCACCACCGAACATATTCCGAGCAAGAAGCCTTGCCAGAAGTGTCTTACCCACTCCAGTGGGACCAAGGAACATGAAAGCTCCGATTGGACGATCCGGATCTTTAATTCCTGCCCGACTTCGGCGAATGGAACGGCAAACAATTCCTATGGCTTCTTCTTGACCAATGATCTCACGACGAAGATCCTCCTGCATATGAAGAACCTTTTTCGTCTCCCCTTCTGTCAGTCTGTAAAGAGGAATACGCGTTTGCTTTGCGATCACCTCGGCAATCTCATCCGCATCGACAACAACGCTTTGTTCCTCTTTCGAGCTTTCCCATTCTGTCCGTATCCCCTCAAGCTCTTCACGCAGCGATTTTTCCTTATCTCGAAGCTTGGCAGCTTTTTCATATTCTTGCTTACTAATCGCATCGTCTTTTGCCATACGAGTTTCTTCAATTTTGGCCTCAAACTTCCCAATCTCTTCTGGCTGATCCATGACAGCCAAGCGTGACTTTGCGCCTGCTTCATCAATCAAATCAATCGCTTTATCGGGTAAGAAACGGCCAGATATATACCGATCGCTTAAACGTGATGCAGCCTCCAAAGATTCATTTGTATAAATACAGTGGTGGTGCTCTTCGTACTTTTCCTTTAATCCTCCGAGTATCTGTATGGTCTCATCAACTGTATTTGGAGTAACTAGTATTTGCTGAAATCGTCTTTCTAATGCGCCATCTTTTTCAATGTGCTTACGGTATTCATCAGATGTTGTGGCTCCAATACATTGGATTTCTCCGCGTGATAACGGAGGCTTCAAAATATTGGAAGCATCGATCGCCCCTTCGGCGGCTCCCGCTCCCACAATGGTATGGAGTTCATCGATGAAAAGGAGGATATTCCCATTCTTTTTGATTTCATCCATGACCGCTTTAATCCGTTCCTCAAACTGACCACGGTATTTAGTTCCGGCGATCATCAAAGGAAGATCTAAAGTAATCAAGTGCTTTTTGCGTAAGTTATCAGGTACATCTCCCCTCACAATCGCTTGAGCCAAACCTTCCACAATCGCGGATTTCCCAACACCTGCCTCTCCAACCAACACAGGGTTATTTTTTTGACGGCGACAAAGGATGAGAATCAACCGCTCGATTTCATCAGCACGACCAATCACGGGGTCCATTTTCCCTTCGCGGCAACGTTCTGTTAAATCGTATCCATAAGCCTTTAACGCAGGCATCTTATCCGAAATGGATTTTGTCCCTTTCTCAAATTGTCCCTTTGCTCCTGGACCAGCACCGACTGGGGGAGCTCCTGTGGGAGGAAGCTGAAGATTAAATGTTTCTAGCTCTTTAAGAACTTCCTTGCGAACCTCTTTGAGATTCACATTCAAGTTTTCAAGAACTTGAGCAGCCACACCATCTGTCTGACGGAGAAGTCCTAAAAGGAGATGTTCCGTGCCCACGTAATTATGGCTCAGATTAGCCGCCTCTTCATTCGCATATTCGAAGACTTTCTTCACCTTTCCTGTAAGAGCGGGATCTCCGTAAACTTGAATCTCCGGGCCAAACCCGACAAGTTTTTCAACCTCTGCTCGTACCGTTTCGAAATCGATATTGAGGTTACGGAGGACATTAACGGCAACACCCTGTCCCAATTTTAACAAACCCAACAAAACGTGTTCAGTGCCTAAATAATTGTGATTGAGCCTCTGGGCCTCTTTTTTTGCTAACTTGATGACCTGTTTTGCTCGATTTGTGAATTTGTCAAACATATAATACTCTCTTTTTTAATAGGACTGCTCCTATATCTTAATTGTAGAACGTGGCTGTTTTTTAGCGCAAATGAAAGAAAAAATAACTTAAAAGGCTGGTTTAGAGCTTTTTTAGGGCAGAAGGTCCTTAGAGTTAGCGTGATTTAGGTATTTTAGCCACAGATGAACACAGATGGCCGCGGATTTTTTTTTAACGCAAAGGGGCAAAGACACAAAGACGCAAAGATTTAGGTATCACATTATGATCGCAACGCCATCTGCGTCAAAAAAGCGCATGGACCTCTGGTCCAAGCCTATCATGAACTTCTTTGCGGCTTTGTGTCTTTGCCCCTTTGCGTTAAAAAAAAATCCGCGACCATCTGTGTTCATCTGCGGCTAAATCCTTCGCGCTAAAAATGGTGAGTTTCCACAAGTTTCTTAGCATTAAGAATGCAGTCATTCACTGAGACTCCGTAAAAACAATTTCCTGTGAAATGAAAATTTGATGAAAGAGCTGCAATTTTTGTCTCGATTTCTCGCACTCGTTCACTATGACCCACAATATATTGAGGAATTGCTTGATGAGCTATGGAAACCTCCACACAATCTGGAGTTTCAGTAATTCCAAGGTGAGAGTTGAGAGCGTTCAAAGACATGGTGAGAAAATCTTCTTCTGAAGTGTGTTCAAAATTTTGCATGTGAGATCCGCCAATCATCACTGTCAATCTCGTCTGATCAGTGTGTTGGTTTTGCGTTGGAAAAGCACTTGAATCCCAAACCATTCCCAAAATTTCTTCTTTTTCAGATGAGGGAATGAGATAGCCAAATCCTTCTTTTTTGAGCACGGGTTGATTGTAACCAATGTTCACGACAGCGAGAGATGTCATGGGGATATCATGAAGCAATTGTGCTATTGAGGGATCGTGGGCTTTCATCAAATGACCAAGAGCTTGAGAAGGTAGAGCCGAAATGACATGATCTGCGATGAAAGTTTCATTTTCTGTTTCGATATGAATTTGTTTGTCGAAAATGAGACTGGTGACAGAACAGGAAAGTTTAATTTCAATATCCAGATGTTCAACGAGTTTTACTATAAGCTCTTGCAGGCCATTCTGAAGCGTATAGAGACTGGATTTTTTCGCTTCACAAATAAAAGGATTGGACTCTGGAATGCGTTTTTTTTGAGACAACATCCCTTTGGTTAATGAACCGTGGTCTTTTTCATACTGATAGATTTTTGGAAAGCATGATTTCATTGAAAGTTGATGAATGTTCCCCGCATAGATTCCCGATGTCATCGGATCTAATAAGGTGTCGGCAACTTTTGGATTCAATCTGCGAGAAATGAATTCGTATATCGATTCATCATTTTTGGGAGAAGTTTTCTTTGTCCACTCTGTGATCAGGGACGTTAATATTGGCCAAAGCCATGGTGAAGTGATCAGGTCTTTTAAGGAACTGGGAAGCTTTCTTAAGGTTTGATTTAGGTAAAGATACCTTTGATGGGCCGCTTTCTTTCCAGGAACCACTTGGTCTTGTAGTCCGAGATGTTGAATCAAACGAAGGGTCTCTTCACCGCCATGCGGACGGATACTGCGAGGCCCCCTTTCAAAAAAGAAATCGTGTTCGTTCACGGATTGAATCCGACCACCCAAGCGAGGTGTTTTTTCAATAAGAATGATTTTAGCATTTGTTTTTTGCCGCAGATACCAAGCTGTTGAGAGACCTGAAATCCCTCCTCCAAGAATCACAATCATGCTGAAATGTTAGAGTGAGATGAGATTGAAATCAAGAATCTTCGATCAGCAATTCCCGCTGGAAAATTTGTTGATAAAATATAATTTCACCACAGAGGTCTCAGAGAACACAGAGAAAGAAATGGTGCAATCATATTCATAGGTAACACTTAGTTCATAGACATGGGTAACACTTTTTCCATCTAGTTCACTGCGACCTCTGTGGTGATTTATATGCAAAAGTCTACGAGAAACCTATTTTCATGTAATTGATAATCAAAAAGATATGGTTCAGCGGGAACTTCTGATCTTCGATATATTTTTAGAGATTAAAATCCTCTCTAACTCGACTTTGTACAATTTAATCTTAAATTACAAATTAATCAATTTTTAAATAAAATTTATTTTAAAGATAAATAATGGGTTATAAATTTATATTTTAAAAAAAAATAGTTAATATAATTTTATATTAAAAAGTTTCCCAATTTTAGTGTTTTTAGAGAATTTGAGTCAAAAATT
Organism: Chlamydiota bacterium; assembly: GCA_011065065.1. GTDB lineage: Bacteria > Chlamydiota > Chlamydiia > Chlamydiales > SLFE01 > JAAKFL01. Next base: position 4,778 of record JAAKFL010000028.1, read on the forward strand.
GATGGCAAATTTCTATCTAAATTCAGATTTAGTCGAATTTTTGATCATTTTTAAAGAAAAAAATATGGCATTAATATCGCATCAACGGTATTTAGTGTATTTAATGGAATGGATGTTCACAAATAGAGGGAATTTGTTGTGATCGAAGAATCAGTAATCAAGGAAGAAGCTCGGAAATTTCTTGGAATCAGAGTCTCAGCAATTGTTGAAGTGCTCGTATTTTTAGCCTTCATGATGTTCATTGACTATGTCTTTGGATCGGGAAACCGTTTTCAAGGCACAAGCCCCCACCCTTTCTGGATCATCATATTGATCGTGTCGGTTCAATATGGAACCATTGAAGGGATCATGGCTGCGGCGCTCAGTACCCTCGCACTATATGCGGGGAACATTCCAGAAATCCAATTTAATGAATCGTTATTCCAGTACAATTCTCGTTTAGCAATGACTCCGACATTGTGGTTTATCGCTGCGGTTGTCATCGGGGAAATGCACATGCGGGTGATTGGTGATCGCAAGAAGTACCGGGAACTTGCGATTGCGGCTCAGGAGGAATCCAACAAAACAGCTGAATCCTATGAGGTTTTGAAGGAGAAGAAGGAACATCTTGAGATTCGTTTGGTTTCACAAATGAGAAGTTTTACCTATTCATTAAAATCTCTTCGTGGGATGGAATCGATGAGCCCTGGTCAAATATTCCTTTCTTTAACTGATATGGTGAAAGAGATCGTTGGGCCGAAGAAATTTTCTGTGTATACGTTTTCTGACAATGGGTTTGAAGTGATGCTTTCTGAAGGATGGGAAGAAGACGAACCCTTTAAGCGACGATTTCTGAATAAAGATCCTCTGTACCGTGAAATTACCACAGGGAAGAGGTTATTGAGTGTGGTGAATCCTGAGGATGAAGTGATTTTTGAAGGTGAGGGATTAATTGCAGCTCCGATATTGGACACACAGAGCGGTCAAATTTATGGTATGTTGAAGATTGAGGATATTGAATTTCACGATTTGAACATCAGTAATTTTTGGGTAATTGAGACGCTCACAGAGTTGGTGGGAACAGCTTTTTCGAATGCTCAGAAATACGACCTCTTATTTCGACACTCGATTTATTCTTCTTGGGAAGAAAATATCTATTCGTTCTTTATGTATAATCTTCAAAAGGAGAATTTGGCAAATCTTATGACTGAGGCCAAGGTTCCGATGTCAGAAATTGACATTGAGCTCAAGAGCGGCCAAGAAGAATTACGTAAAGAGCTAACCAGTGTTCGTTCTGCACTCGAGTTTATTCTGCGAAAATCTATTGTGAAAAATGAAACTGTCTATCAGATGGGTCGTGACGAGTTGCATTACAGGGTCCTTCTTCCTTTCGCATCTTTAGATGATGCGAAAAAGGAACTGAAAAAGATTGAACAGTCCATTTCAGAACATCCCGACATAAAAGATTACAAATTATCCATCAATGCTAACGAATTGGATTGTAAAGCACTTGCAAAAGCAAAGAGTGAGTCTTAAGTCATGGAAAAAAAAGGACATTATTTACAACATTTTGGCACTTCTTTCGTCATGACTTTGGTGATTTTCATTGTCGAATTTTACATTTGGAAAGAAGCTTTAAATGGGAATATTTCTATTGCTGCAGCAGTGGGTTCTCATTTGATCATTTCTGCCATCTGTATTTTTCTTCTCTTACGTGGATGGGGTGGACGCTACACTTATCTCATCGCATTGCTAGTTGGATTAATGGGGCCTTTTGGCGCAGGAATGGGGTTAGTGGTTCTCGGGCTGTATGTCTTAGATACCTTTTTCGTTGACTCGGCATCGAATCTCATTAAAGAATTGATGCCGAAAATGGAGAAATCGAAGAGTGAAGCTCTTTATGACCGTATTCAATCCGGGATGGAATCCCCTGAAGTGGATGTCGAGGTCACTCCACTTAAAGATATTATGAAAATGGGAACTCGAAAACAGAAGCTTGTTGCGATTGAGAAGGTGCTTCAGTACTACCACCCAGAATTCATTCCGGCCCTCAAGATGGCCATTGTGGATGAAGATAACTCAGTGCGAGTATTAGCCGCAACAGCGATTTCAAGTTTGGAAGATCATTTTCACAAAAGATTTATTGAGCTTGAAGCAGATTGTCTGCATCTTCCGGATGATCCGGAAACCATTTTAAGATTTGCAGATCATTGTTTTGAATATGCGAAGTTTGATATTTTTGAAGAAGGACGCTTAAAAGCGATCAGAGAAATCGCCATCGAGAAATATAAAGAGTATCTTAATTTAAGACCCGAAGATAAACATATCTTTTTTCAGTTAGGATCGCTCTATTTCAATAATGGAAACTATGAATTAGCCCAGGAAACCATTGAATCCTTAACAAAGCAACCTGAAACATTTACACAAGACGTTTATCTCAAGCTCATGGACATTTACTTCCATGGCAAAGACTTTTTCAAAATGCACAAACTCACGAACGATAATTACACCTTTTTAACCAGCATGATCAGTGAAGAAGGTTATCATAATTTTGATGATATCCTCTTTTCATGGGGAAGTGCGGACTTTGCAGTGAATTTAGAAGGGGCAGGAGATGCAAGAAGCTGATATTTGTTTAATCCTAGAGGGAACCTATCCCTATATTTCTGGTGGAGTGGCACAGTGGGCACACAATCTGATTCTCCATCAGCCAGAAAAAACTTTTACTCTTATCTGTATCCTTCCCTTCAACGATAAAGACCCCGTCATTAAATATGAACTCCCCTCAAACATCATAAACATTCAGAACATTTGGCTTCAAGATCTGAAGGAAGGTGAAATGGACATCACTTCAGAAGAAGCTGAAAAGCTTTTTCAGGTCATCGAGACCTCAATTCTCAATTTCCAACAAGATCATTATCCGGTTAAATGGATCAAAAAAATGACAGAAGCCTTACAAGCTCAAAAAATTGAATTAGGGAGCAATTTACTTCTGAATTCCGACTTTGCGTGGAACATGCTTTTGCGAATGTATAATTCGATGATGAGAGATACCAGCTTTCTGAATTTTTATTGGAGCTGGAGAAGTTTGCTGGCCTCTTTTTATTCCATTATGCTGGCTCCGATCCCCAAAGCCAAGGTTTACCACTCACTTTGCACAGGGTATGCAGGAGCTCTTATAGCACGAGCGAAGATTGAAACAGGAAGACCCTGCTTGCTCACCGAGCATGGAATCTATACAAGTGAACGACGTATTGAAGTGACGGCTTCGCAGTGGATCAATGACTTGCAATCGATGGATATGTCTGTCGATCATCCTTATTTTATTCGAAACTTGAAAGATTTCTGGATCGACATGTTTGCAGGTTTTTCAAGAGCTTGCTATGAATCTTGCACCAAAATTGTGACCCTCTACGAAGGAAACCGAGAAACGCAAATTGAGGAAGGGGCTGATCCTGCAATCATTGATACAATTCCAAATGGTATTGACTACGAACATTTTTCCGCTTTAGAACGGACACCAGACCATCCTCCCACAATTGGACTTCTTGGGCGTGTCGTCCCGATTAAAGATGTCAAAAGTTATATTTATGCGACAAACCTTCTAAGAGAAAAAATTCCGAACCTTGTGTCCTACATAATGGGATCATTAGATGAAGATCCTGACTATTATGATGAGTGTCAAGAGCTTATGAACCACCTCAAACTTAACGACACATTGATCTTTACAGGGCGTGTCAATATTGATGAATATTTTCCCAAGATTGATGTGATTGTCTTAACTAGTATTAGTGAAGGGCAACCATTGGCTTTATTGGAAGCTGGTGCAGCTGGAATACCCTGTGTCACCACTGATGTTGGTTCATGTAGTGAAATCATTTACGGCCGAAACGGCGAGATGCCAGCTCTTGGCCCAGGAGGTACAATATGCCCTCTCTCTAATCCCGAAGCTGTTGCAAGAGAATCATATCGTTTATTAACGAATAAAGAACTTTACGACAAGTACAGTGACAGCATTCAAAAAAGAGTGAAACAATATTACAACCAGGTAAATCAAATCGACGCCTATAAAAGAATGTACGTCGAATTGATGGAGGTAAATGAAAAATGGCCGGAATTGGTTTTGTCCTAAGAAAACTCACCCGGAAAGGGAACATTGGGGGATTTGTTGAAGCGTATTTTCATGCGATTTTCGCTTCTTCAGGCCCTTGGATTCTGACAATCCTCACAGTCTGGGCGTTTTTCATCGTCGGGGACTATTGGAGACTTTCAGAGTATGTTGAAGAATTTCGAGTCGTCATTCTTTATAATTTTTCCTCTTCCTTAGTTTTGACCGCCCCAGTGATTATGCTGACTACTCGCTATTTGGCAGATGATTTTTTCAAAATGGACATTACCAAGGTATCGAGTCTCTTGATTGGGACCCTGTCAACCCAGTTGATTGTCTCTTTTCCTATAGCTTTTTGTTTTTATTTCTTCTATGCAGACATGACACTCGAAATGTCCTTATTGGCTATCATTAACTTCCTATTGATTTCAGGAATCTGGTTGACAATGATCTTCATATCTTCGATCAAATATTACTCAGCCATCACGTTCTCCTTTGTCACAGGTATGGGACTGGGGGTCTTATTAGCCTATCTTTTCTCGGGTCTTTTTGGCCCACCGGGGATGCTATTTGGATTTAATTGCGGTCTGGCTTTCATCCTGAGTTCTTTCTTAGCTGTGATTTTGGCGGAATACACCCATAACGTAAAAAATATCTTTGACTTCAATCACTTTTGGAAAAAACACTGGATCGTAGCCCTTTCAGGGACCTGTTATAACTTAGGCATTTGGATCGACAAGTGGATCATGTGGTTTTCACCTGAAAGACGAGTGCTTCCCAACAACTTGATAATCTACCCCGAGTATGATATGGCGATGTTTGTGGCCTATCTCACAATCATTCCGGCAATGGGATTATTCCTGATCCACCAGGAAACCTCTTTCTTTGAAGTTTATGTCAGGTATTATCGAGGGATCATGCAACACGATCCGCTGAATAAAATCCAAAGAAGTCATAAGGATATCATCGATAACCTCATGATGAATGGACGAGGGGTTCTCATTTTACAAGCCACAATCTGTGTTTTCACATTGTTTTTAGCTCCTGAAATCATGAATATATTGGGAATGAACCTAGTTCAAATTTCCGTATTTCGATTTGGAGTTTTAGGTGTCACTTTCCAAATTATCAGTTTATTTTTGATGATCACCCTTTCCTATTTTGATGACAAAAGGGACGTATTAATCATTGCAGCCACATTCCTCATCAGTAATACGCTCTTTACCTTATTGAGTTTAAACCTCGGATTTGCCTATTATGGTTATGGATACTTTATGTCTACAGTGCTGACATTCATCGTGGCTGCCGTATTATCTGAGCGCTATATTAGCAAGCTCACCTATCATACCTTTGTCACAAGAAATCTTGCAATGGCTTCTTAAATCAGGATTAATCCTGATTATTTTTCTTGATTCAAACAGTGTAGCCCATTAAATTAGTTGGAAGTGAGGTGATTAATATGAGCATGATGAAAACCAATTTAAATCAAGAGAGTATTATGGAAGAGTGGCAGCCTGAAGATCTAAATCCCGAGACAAAAGAAATCCTTGGAAGGATTGCCAACACCATACGACAGCTCGCGATGGATGCCAACCAGAAGGCCAATTCAGGGCATCCTGGCCTTCCTTTGGGATGTGCTGAGATAGGAGCATATTTATGGGGTTGGGCCATGCGCTTTAATCCAAAGAACCCCCATTGGATCAACCGCGATCGATTCATTTTATCTGCGGGGCATGGATGTTTGCTTCAATACGCCTGCTTACATCTCTCGGGTTATGATTTATCTATAGAGGACCTCAAAAATTTCAGGCAACTCCATTCGAAAACTCCGGGCCACCCCGAAAAACTGGACACTGCGGGGATTGAAACCACAACAGGTCCCCTTGGGCAAGGATTTGGAAATGCCGCAGGAACTGCTCTGGGACTCAAACTGTTAGCCGAAAAATTTAATACGGAAACCTGTAAATTGTTCGACAACAAGGTCATTACGCTTGCTGGTGATGGCTGTATTATGGAAGGGGTAACCTCTGAAGTTTCATCTCTTAGTGGTCATCTCAAACTTGACAATCTCATTGCCATTTATGATTCCAATAACATTTGCTTAGACGGTCCTCTTGCCGAAACCTGTTCAGAAGATACACTGGCTCGTTATAAAGCTTATGGATGGGATGTCTTTGAGGTTGATGGTCATGACTTCGATTCTATACACCGAGCTTTCAGCCAAATCCGGCATCACCAAGAGCGCCCCTGTTTGATTTTGGCCCACACGATTATTGGTAAGGGGGCTCCCAACAAAGCGGGAACGCACAAAGCTCACGGCTCGCCGCTAGGAGAAGAAGAGGTGCGTGCTGCTAAAGTGGCTTTAGGGTTGCCTGAAGAAGAATTCTATATTCCTCAAGCTGTCATCAATTACTTTGAAAGTAAGCAACAAGACTATCAAAAGTTGGAATCTAATTGGAACACTCTATTTAGCACTTGGGCGGATGACAATAAAGATAAAGCCCAAGAATTTGGCTTGATGCTCGAAAGAAAGATTCCGGATGATATTGAAGCTCAGCTGAATCAGCTTGAAATTAAAACTCCATTTCCAGGTCGAAAAGCTTCGCAAGCTGTCACAGAATTTCTTGGGAACGAATTACCTTTCTTATACGGAGGTTCAGCGGATCTTTCCTGTTCGGACATGACAATGATGAAGCAGTTTCCCATTGTGGCTCCAGGAATTTTTACAGGTCGCAACATTAAATTTGGTGTTCGCGAATTTGGGATGGGGACCATGGCAATTGGGTTGTATCAAACTCAGATGATCCTCCCCTATGTGGGAACGTTCCTGACATTTACCGATTATATGCGAAATTCTATCCGCTTAGCAGCGCTCCAACAATCTCATGTGATTTATCAGATGACTCACGACTCAATTTTCCTTGGGCAAGATGGACCGACTCATCAGCCGGTGGAACACTATGCCTCACTTCGTACAATTCCACACTTGCACTTTATCCGGCCTGCGGGAAATCACGAGGTGAAGATGGCTTGGATCGCGGCTCTTCGGTATGTGGGCCCAACGATCATCGCTCTAACCCGTCAAAACATTCCTGACATGCCTGAAACTGTGGTGCCTTATGCAGAGGGGTTAGGTCGCGGAGCTTACATTGTGAAAAAAGAGTCTGGTCAAGCTGCTTATACGCTTGTGGCGACTGGTTCTGAACTCTCATTGGCGCTTGATACCGCTAAGGAACTTGAGAAGCGAGGTCATCCCACTCGCGTTGTCTCGATGCCCTGTTGGGAACTATTTGAAGCACAAGATGACGAGTATCAACAGAAAGTGTTTGGTGGTGATATTGGAAAGCGGGTCGCCATTGAGGCGGGTGTTGACCAAGGCTGGCACAAATATATTGGTCGCGAAGGCATTGCCATTTGCATGGAAGATTTTGGGGCATCAGCGCCTTATCAAGATATCGTCCAGGAATTTGGATATAACGTGGATGCGATCCTGGAGAGAATTCTTTAAACCATGCTGTTTCTAGACGCCATACATTGTCAAAATCACTCACGCCCTCCTGTCTGGATCATGCGCCAGGCGGGACGGTACATGCCTGAATATCGCCAAATTCGCTCGCAATACAACTTTCAAGAGATGATTCACAAGCCTGAACTGGCAGCTGAAGTGACGCTGCTCCCAATCCATGCATTCGATATGGACGCAGCCATTATTTTTTCAGATATTCTCACAATTCCCGAGTCCTTAGGTCGTCCTTTTCAATTCAAAGAAGGGATTGGGCCTGTCCTTGAAAATCCCCTCACCTCACCACAAGACCTGGATTCCCTCACCCCAACAACATCGCTTGATTTTGTCGCCGAAGCGATCAAACTTGTGAAACCCCAGATATCGGTTCCCTTGATTGGTTTTTGCGGAGCTCCCTTTACAGTGGCCAGTTATCTGATTGAAGGTGGGTCATCAAGGGATCTTAAGAAAACAAAACAGTGGCTCCTTCGGGACCCCGCATCCTTTCACCAGTTGCTGGATATCCTCACTCAAGCCACCATCAAACATCTGCAATTGCAGATTTCTGCCGGAGCCGACGTGGTCCAGATTTTTGAGTCCTGGGCGAATCATCTGGGATACTCTCAGCTTCAGGAATTTTGTTTCCCTTATATCAATCGGATCATTTCCCAAGTTGATGCTCCTGTGATTTTCTTTGGGCGGGGAACGGTGGGAGTCCTTGAGGACCTTATCCAGCTAAAGCCTCATGCCATTGGTCTTGACTGGGCCTGTGATATCACCCAAATCAGGAAAAACGTCCCTACAAATATTGCATTGCAAGGGAACTTGGATCCTCAAGTCTTGTATGCTCCCCACGATACTATTCGTCGAGAATGTCAAAGAATCCTGTCGGGAATGGAAGGAGACCCAGGATTCATTTTCAACCTAGGCCATGGCATCTTACCCGATATCTCTCCGGATGCCGTCAAAGTTTTGGTCGAAACTGTCAAGGAATTCCAATGCGCACACGAGTCGTCCCCTTTTTAAAAAAATTAAGAGAAGAGATCATCGCATCTTTTCAAACATTAGAATCAGAAGCGAACTTTCAGCGAGACCCATGGGATTATCATGCTGGGGAAGGCGGAGGAGAAATAGGGCTCATTCGTGGAGGCAAAGCGTTTGAAAAAGCGGCTGTCAACTTTTCTGAAGTGAGCGGAACAACATTCCCAGGTTCAGATGGAAAAGGACCCTTTTTTGCGACTGGAGTCAGCCTCATCACACATATGCAGAACCCCCACTCCCCCACTGTTCATTTTAATATACGGTATATTGAGACTCCGGAAAAATCTTGGTTTGGAGGAGGTTACGACTTAACTCCGATGGGATTTTCTTATGAAGAAGACACTCAGCATTTTCATGAGGTAGCGAAGGAGTCGTTAGATCAAATTGACCCTGTGCTTTATCCCGAGTTTTCACAAAATGCCAAGGAATATTTCTATATTCCGCATCGCAAGAAAGAACGAGGAGTTGGGGGCATATTTTTTGATCATTATTTTACCGGAGATTGGGACAAAGATTTTCTTATGTGGGAGACGGTAGGGACAACGTTTCTCGATGCGATTATGCCCATCTATGAAAAGAGGATTCATGTTCCTTATAGTCAATCGGAGAAGGAGGTGCAGTGGAAGTTGCGGGGTCATTATGCTGAATTTAATTTAGCTTATGACCGAGGAACGAAATTTGGTTTTTTGTCGGGGGGAAATCCCGAGGCTATTTTGTGTTCCATGCCGCCAGTTGCCACGTGGTAAATATTTTTTGGAGTGCGCAGGCTTGCCCTCACAATTCTACACATCTTTTGCTTGACAACAAAAAATCACCACAGAGATCACCGAGACACAGAGTTGAGAAATTAAATAAGAAGAATTTTACACCATAAATTTTTCGTGAATTTTCCATGATAAATGTAAATAATTGACAAACTAAAT